>NZ_DAIUCK010000073.1:0-17328 GCF_036846205.1 Rhabdothermincola sp.
CTTCCCCATCTGCGCGGTGGCGGGGATGAGGATGCCTCCGGTGGAGCGCCGCTCCCCTTCGGGCCCGCCCGTCTTCACGAGGATCCGATCGTTCATCATCTTGATCGGAAGCTTCTCGTCGTCGCCCGACCCGGTCTCCGCTGTCACGGCTCCGACGGTACCGTCTCTGCCCGTGGCTGACGACTCGCTGGTACTGCGGACCGCCGATGGTCTGGCCCTGGAGGCCGAGATGCGGGCCCCCGAGCACCCCACGGCATCGGTGGTGCTCGCCCACCCGCACCCCCTCCACGGCGGCTCGATGCGCTCGGTGGTGACCAGCGAGCTGTTCCGGTTGCTGCCCGGGTCGGGGATCGTCGCCCTGCGGTTCAACTTCCGGGGAGTGGAGGGTTCGGAGGGCACCCACGGTGGCGGGGTCGACGAAGCGCTCGACGTGGTGGCTGCCCTCGACGCCCTGGAGGCGGCCGGCGCGCCGGCGCCGCTCGCCGTCGTCGGATGGTCCTTCGGCGGGGACGTATCCCTGAGCGTGGTCGACGAGCGGATCGACGGGTGGGTGCCGGTCGCGCCCACGCTACGGGTGCTCCCACCCGAGGCACTGGCGGCCGCCCACGACCCCCGTCCCAAGCACCTCATCGTCCCCGAGCACGATCAGTTCCGCCCGCCGACGGCCGCCGCCGAGGCCACCGCCGGCTGGGTGAACACCACCATCGACACCGTGGCCGGCGCGGATCACTTCCTGCTGGGACGGACCGATGCGCTGGCCTCGCTCGTGCGCCGGCGCGTCGGCGACCTACCCCGCCGCGCAGGCTGAGCGTCACACCGGGCGCACCGTGACGCCCCGGGCCGCGAGGTGTTGCTTGGCCTCTGCGATGGTGTGCTCACCGAAGTGGAAGATCGACGCCGCCAGCACCGCGTCGGCATGGCCGTCGAGCACGCCCTCGGCGAGATGCTCGAGGCACCCCACACCACCGCTGGCGATGACCGGCACTGCCACCGCGTCGGACACGGCTCGGGTCAGCTCCAGGTCGAAGCCGTCGCGCGTGCCGTCCCGGTCCATCGAGGTGAGCAGGATCTCGCCCGCGCCGAGCCGGACCGCTTCCTGCGCCCACCAGCGCGCGTCGATGCCGGTCGGGGTCCTCCCACCGTGGGTGAACACCTCGAAGCCTGAAGGGGTCGGGGTCCCCGGACCCGGTGTGCACCTCCGGGCGTCGATCGCCACCACCACGCACTGAGCCCCGAACTCCTCGGCGAGCTCCGCGATCAGCTGCGGGCGGGCCACCGCGGCCGTGTTGACCGACACCTTGTCGGCCCCCGCTCGCAGCAGTTCCCGGGCGTCATCCACGCTGCGGATGCCGCCGCCGATCGTGAAGGGGATGAACACCTGCTCGGCGGTGCGGCGCACCACGTCGACGATCGTCGCCCGGTCGTCGCTCGACGCGGTGATGTCGAGGAAGACCAACTCGTCGGCGCCCTCGGCGTCGTAGCGGGCAGCCAGCTCCACCGGATCACCGGCGTCCCGGAGGTCGACGAAGTTCACGCCCTTGACGACCCGTCCCCTGTCGACGTCCAGGCAGGGGATGACCCGAGCGGTGCGCACGTCAACGACCCCCTGGCTCAGCCAGCGCGGCCAGCGCCTCGGCCACCGTGAAGTGCTCTTCGTAGAGCGCCCGGCCGACGATCACCCCGGCCAGGGCCCGACCGCGGCGACTGCGGAGCGCAGCCAGGGTGCGCAGGTCGTCGAGGCTGCCGACACCTCCCGAGGCGATGACGTCGAGCGAGGTCGCGTCCAGCACCTCGGCCAGTCCCTCCACGTCGGGACCCTCGAGGGTGCCGTCGCGGCCGATCTCGGTGACCACCAGCGCCTCCACCCCCTGGTCCTCGAAGCCGCGGGCCACGTCCAGCAGGTCGTGGCCGCTGCTGCGGAGCCAGCCGCGCACCGCCACGTCGCGACCGCGGGCATCGAGGCCCACGGCGACCGGGTACCGCGCCGCGAGCCGGGCCACCAGGGCCGGCTGCTCCAGCGCCGCGGTGCCCAACACGACCCGGGCCGCCCCGGCTTCGAACAACGCCTCCGCGGCGGCCTCGTCGCGCACCCCTCCCCCGGTCTGGACCCGCACGTCCACCGCGCTGGCGATCCGCGCCACGGCGTCGCGGTTGACGGGGTGTCCCGTGCGGGCCGCGTCGAGGTCGACCACGTGCAGCCATCCGGCGCCGGCAGCGGCGAAGACCCGGGCCTGCGCGACCGGGTCGTCGTGGTACACGGTCTCTCGGGCGTAGTCGCCCTGGAAGAGCCGTACGCAGCGACCGCCGCGCAGGTCGATGGCGGGATACAGGTCCATCAGGCGGCCGCCCGCCCTGCGGCGGCATCGACGAAGTTGCGCAGGACGGCCAGCCCCGCCGCCCCGGACTTCTCGGGATGGAACTGGGTGGCCCACACGTGGTCCCGCTGGACCGCGGCGACCACCGGCCCGCCGTAGTCGCAGGTGGCGATCACGCCCCCGTCGTGGTCGGCGGCATAGGAGTGCACGAAGTACATCCAGATAGGCTCGGGCAGCGAATCGAGCAGGGGCGAGGGCCGCACGACGTCGAGCACGTTCCACTGCATCTGCGGCCGCTTGACCCCGTCGGGAAGTGCCCGGACGTGTCCGTCGAGCACCCCCAGCCCGGCCACGCCCGGCGACTCGTCGGAGCCTTCGTACAGCAGCTGCATCCCCACGCAGATGCCGAAGAACGGCGTGCCGCGCTCGATCGCCTCCAGCGCGACCACGTCGAGCCCGCTGTCCCGCAGGGCCTCCATGCAACGCCCGAACGAGCCGACCCCCGGCAGCACCACCCCTGCCGCCTCGCGCACCAACCGGGGGTCGGCGGTCAGGCGGGCATCGGCCCCCACGTGCTGGAGGGCCTTCTGGGCGGAGCGCAGGTTCCCGATGCCGTAGTCCAGGACGGCGATGAGGGTCACCTCAGCACCTCGACCCTCACAGCACACCCTTGGTGGAGGGCACGCCCGTGCCTTCGACCCGCACGGCGTCCCGCAGCGAGCGGGCCACGGACTTGAACGTGGCCTCGACGATGTGGTGGGTGTTGCGGCCGCGGACCAGGGTGATGTGCAGGGTCAGCGCCGCGGCGGTGGCGAAGGCCCGCCAGAACTCCTCCACCAGCTGCGGGTCGAACGGCGGTTCCCCGAGGATCTTCTCCCCGGGGAACGCCACCTCGTAGTGCAGATACGGGCGACCGGACAGGTCCAGGGCCACGTCGACCAGGGCCTCGTCCAGGGGCACCCGGTTGGATGCGAACCGGCGAACGCCGGCCTTGTCCCCCAGGGCGTCGCCGAAGGCCTCGCCGAGCACGATGCCGACATCCTCGACCGTGTGATGGGCATCGACCTCCAGATCCCCTGCTGCCCGCAGGGTGAGGTCGAACCCACCGTGACGGCCGAGTTGGGTGAGCATGTGGTCGAAGAAGGGGATGCCCGTGGCCACCTCGACCGCGCCGGTGCCATCGAGGGCGAGCTCGACGGACACCTCGGTCTCCTTGGTGGTGCGATGGCGGACAGACCGCCGGGCGGAGCCGGAAGGACTGGAGGAACTGGTCGTCATGTGAGGATCTCCCTGAGTGCGGTGAGGAACGCGTCGTCCTCCTCGGCAGTGCCGATCGTGACCCGCAGACAGCCCTCGAGACGGGGCCACGAGCTGCAGTCCCGCACCAGCACCGAGCGCTCAACCAGTGCCTCCCACACCGCCCGACCGTCGCGCTCGACGGGCCGGAAGAGCACGAAGTTGGCCCCCGACGGCCACACCTCCACCGGCAGCTCGCCCAGCGCGGCGACCAGCCGGCCGCGCTCGTCCACCAGATGCGAGACCCGGGCTTCCATCTCGTCGACGTACTCCAGCGCCAGGCGGCCGGCCAGCTGCTTGAACGAGTCGAGGTGGTACGGCAGCACGACCTTGAAGAGCTGCTCGACCACGGCTGCCGGCCCGATCAGGTAACCGAGTCGACCCGCGGCCATGGACCAGGTCTTGGAGAACGTGCGGGTCACCACCAGCGGCTGGTCCTCGGCCACCAGCTCGAGGGCTGACCAGGGCGCGAACTGGGCGTAGGCCTCGTCGACGACGAGCAGGCACCCACGGGCCCGGGCCAGCCCGAGGACCTCCCGCACGTCGTCGGGCGAGTCGACCACCCCGGTCGGGTTGTTGGGTGAGCACAGGAACGCCACCGCAGGTGGCTCGGGATCGTCGAGGAGCCGGCGGACCTCCGCCAGGTCGAGCGAGAAGTCCGGGCCCCGTTCCCCCTCGACGACGGTCGAGCCCACCAGCCGGGCGATGTGGCCGTGCAGGGCATAGGTCGGCTCCCAGACCGCGACCCGCCGGCCTGCTCCCGCGTAGGCCAGCAGCACGGTCTGGAGCACCTCGTTCGAGCCGTTCGCCGGGAACACCTGGCTGGGATCGACCTCGTGAAGCCGGGCGATGGCAGCCCGCAGCTCGGTCGCGTCCCGGTCGGGGTAGCGGTTCCAGGCGATGGTCCGGGTCGCCCGTGCCAGCTCGTCCACCCAGGCTGCCGGCGGAGGCTCCGGGGACTCGTTGGTGTTGAGGCGGACGGCCACGTCGAGCTGTGGTGAGTGGTACCCGTCCATCAGCGCCAGATCGGCGCGGGGGGTCGGCGTCACGGGGCGCCCTCGCCGGCGGGAGCCGTGGTGCGCAGCAGGATCGACCGGGCGTGGGCGTCGAAGCCTTCGATCTCGGCGAGGGTCTGCACGTACGGCGCCACCTTCTCGAACGCCGCCCGGTCGAGGCTGATGACGTGGAGCTGCTTGAGGAAATCGCCGACGGTCAGCGCGCTGGCGAAGCGGGCGGTACCGGCGGTGGGCAGGACGTGGCTCGGGCCGGCGAGGTAGTCGCCCACGGAGGCCGGTGCAAAGGAGCCACAGAACACCGCGCCGGCGTGACGGACCAGCGGGACCAGCCGGTCGGGATCCGACGACATGAGCTGGAGGTGCTCGGGGGCGATGAGGTTGGCCAGCTCGATGGCCTGCTCGGCGTCGTCGACCAGGGCCAGGTGGCCGCCGGTGCGGAGTGTCGATTCGATCTCGGCCCGCCGGGGCGCGACCTCGACCAGCCGGGCGACCGCCCGGTCGATCGCCTCGGCCGCCGGCTCGGACCAGGTGATCAGCCACGCGGCGCCGTCGGGCCCGTGCTCGGCCTGGACGATGAGGTCGATCGCGGCCAGCTCGACCGGGGTGGAGTCGTCGGCCACGACCACGATCTCCGAGGGCCCGGCGAACGCGGACGGGACGCCCACGATGCCTGCCACCTCCTGCTTGGCGAGCGCGACGTACACGTTCCCCGGACCGGCGATGACGTCCACCGGGCGGATCGACTCCGTGCCGTAGGCCATGGCGGCGATGGCCTGCGCGCCGCCCACCGCGTAGACCTCCTCGACCCCGGCGAGGGCGGCGGCCGCCAGGGTGACCTCGGCCACCGCTCCCCGCTCCCGGTCGGGCGGCACGCACAGCACGAGCTCGGGCACACCGGCCACCCGGGCCGGGACCGCGGTCATCAGCACCGTCGACGGGTAGGCCCCCCGCCCTCCCGGCACGTACAACCCGGCCCGGTCCACGGGGACCGCCCGCTCCCGCACCACGACGCCGTCACGCTCGTAGATCCTCTCCGGGTGCAGCTGAGCCTGGTGGAAATCGCGGATGGCGTCGTGGGCGGCGGTGATCGCCTCCCGGACCGGGTCGGGGATCGCGCCCAGCGCCTGCTCAAGTTCCCGGGGCGGCACCCGCAGGTCGTCGAGGGCCACGCCGTCGAAGCGCTCCGTGTACTCACGCAGGGCGTCATCGCCGCGGGCACGGACATCGTCAAGGATCGCCCGCACGGCCGCCAGCGGCGGCTCAGCGGTGCTGACCGGCCGCGGCAGGGCGCCGCGGAGATCGGTGACACCACGGAGATCCACACGGTTCAGCACGGCGCCCAACGGTAGCGGGCGTGCCCGCCGAGGCCGGTACCGGTTTGACTTGGGGGGATGGATCCCGATCGCGCCGAGCTGTCGTCCGTGTCCACCAGCCTCGATGACCTCTCCGCCCGGGTGGAGCGGCTCGCCGGCAGCCTCCAGCGCCGGCGCCAGGATGCCCTCGCCGCTGACCTCTACGAGGTCGAGCGGGCGTTGCGGATGGCCGTGCGCCGGCTGGCACAGGTGCTTCGCCGGCTGGACTGACGGCGCGCGGCCAACAGCGAGGGCAGGCAGGCGGATCCGGCCAAAACGAGGGCCGGCGCCCCGTAGGGCGCCGGCCGGGGCGACACTGGGCGGCGGATCCCAGACGTGTCGCCGGGTACCAGGTGGCGGGAACCTGGTAACGCGTACCTTACAACGAGTCGGGGCCGGGTTGGTACCTCTCGGGGAGGATTTTCTCCTGCTGGCTCGTGGCTCCGATCACGGCTGAGCCGCTTTTTCCGAGCTGGACGGACGCCATGCCGCCCGAACCGTGAACAAATTCACACGGGTTCAGACGCCGACCTTCGGGCAGAAGTCCGCCAGCACGCACGCCTCGCAGCGCGGCCGCCGGGCGACACAGACCCGACGGCCGTGGAGGATGAGGCGCAGGCTGAACGGGCCCCGCTCGGCAGGCGGGATCATGGCGTTCAGCTCGTGCTCGACCTTCACCGGATCACTCGACGTGGTGAGACCCAGCCGCTTGGCCAGCCGGAGCACGTGGGTGTCCACCGGCAGCCCCGGCAGGCCCAGCGCGACACTGCGCACCACGTTGGCGGTCTTGCGGCCCACGCCGGGGAGCGTGACCAGATCCTCCATCGCCCCCGGGACCTCACCCCCGAAGCGCTCGGTCAGCGCGGCGGCCATGCCCAGGAGGTTGCGGGTCTTGTTCTTGTAGAACCCGGTGGAGCGGATCAGCTCCTCGACGTCCTCCGGCCGAGCCGACGCCAGGTCCTCGGGGGTCGGGTACCGCGCGAACAGCGCCGGGGTCACCTGGTTCACCCGGGCGTCCGTGCACTGGGCCGACAGGATCGTCGCCACCAGCAGCTCGTAGGCATTGGCGTGATCGAGCTCGCAGTGGGCCTCGGGGTACTCCTCGGCGAGGCGCCGCATCGTCTCTCGCGCCCGCCCGGCCGGCGTACGGGGTCGACCCATCGGCGCTGCAGGCTAGCGATCACCGGACCGGCACTCTGCCGCCCCGGACCTCCCCGCTACTGTCGCCTCCCATGCTCGCGCTGGCCGCTGAACCACCACTGGTGGATGACCGCCGGGCCAGTGAGCTCGCCGCCATCGAACGGGCCCTCACCGAGCTCGACCGCCAGGACCTCCCGGATCAGGGTGGGGCACTGCTACGACAGGCAGTCGAGCTGACCCGAGCCGCGGGCTCGGTGCTGGAGCTGGAGGCGCAGCCCTCACCGGCCGAGCTCGACGCCGCCGCCACCAGGGCCGGCCTCCGGCTCACTCGTGACCTGCTTCAGCTCCGGCGGCCCCTGCCGATCGTCGAGCACACCGACCTGGCGGTGCGACCCTTCGTGCCCGATCAGGACGAACCGGCGTGGCTCGAGCTGAACAACCGGGCGTTCGCCTGGCATCCCGACCAGGCAGGCTGGTCGGTCGCCGACCTTCGCACCCGCGAGCGCGAACCCTGGTTCGATCCCCGAGGCTTCCTCCTCCATGAGCGCGACGGCCGCCTCGTCGGCTTCTGCTGGACCAAGGTCCATCGGGACGAGCAGCCACCACTCGGCGAGATCTACGTGATCGCGGTCGACCCGGCCTTCCACGGCCGGGGGCTCGGCCGGGAGCTGGCCATCGCCGGGCTCGAGCACCTCGGTTCGCTCGGGCTCGACACCGCCATGCTGTATGTGGAGGCCGACAACGAGCCGGCCCTGGCGCTCTACCGGTCCCTGGGCTTCAAGCACCACCACTCCCATCGCTGGTACCGCTCCGGCCTCCCGTAACCTGCACGCGGTGGTGTCCCTGTACGACCTGGACCGGGCCGACCTGGCGCAGGTGCTCGACGGCGAGCCGCCCTACCGGGTGGACCAGGTGTGGTCGGGCCTGCACCGCAAGGCCCGGTTGCCCGACGAGCTGACCGACGTGCCGAAGACGATCCGGGCGTCACTGGCAGCGGCCCACCCACCGGCGCTGGTCGAGGTGGGCCGGCTGGTCACCGACCAGGGTGACACCGTGAAGTGGCTCTGGCGGTTACCCGACGGCAAGCAGATCGAGACCGTGCTGATGCACTACCCGGACCGCTCGACGGTGTGCGTGAGCACGCAGGCCGGCTGCGCGATGGGCTGCGGCTTCTGCGCCACGGGACAGGCCGGCTTCGATCGGCAGCTCAGCACCGGCGAGATCGTGGAGCAGGTGATCCGGGCCGCCCGGGAGGCGGCCCCGCGCCGGGTGTCGAACGTCGTGTTCATGGGCATGGGTGAGCCGCTGGCCAACTACGACGCCACCTGGGCGGCGATCGAACGGCTCCACGATGCCGTGGGCATCTCGGCCCGACACCTCACGGTGTCCACCGTCGGGATCGTCCCCGGCATCCGCCGCCTCGCCCGAGAGGCGCTCCCGGTCAACCTCGCGGTCTCGCTGCACGCCGCGAACGACCGGCTGCGCGACGAGCTGGTGCCCATCAACCGCCGCTACCCGCTGGCCGAGCTGGCGGCGGCGTGCCGGGACCACGTGGCGGCGACGCACCGGCGGCTGTCCTTCGAGTGGGCCCTCATCGACGGGGTCAACGACCGGCCCGACGATGCCCGGGAGTTGGCCGCCCTGGCCCGTGAGCTGCGGGGGCACGTGAACCTCATCCCCCTCAACCCCACACCCGGCTATCCCACCCGCGGCACGCCCCCGGCCCGGGTACGGGACTTCGCGGCGCGGCTGCGATCGCTCGGCGTGAACACGACGGTGCGGGCCAACCGGGGTGGCGACATCGACGCCGCCTGCGGACAGCTGCGCGCCGCCCGGGCCGGCTCACCCCAGGAGCCCGGCCAGCCGGTGACCCTCAGCGAACGAGCACGGTGACCCGCTCCGTGGCCCGGACCGCCCGCTCGAGCAGTTCTGCGGACGCCACCTCCACACCGGGCCAGAGCACCGAGTCCCGCACCGTCCCGGCCACCCTGGCCTCCTCGCCGATCACCGACCGCTCGACCGACCCGCTCACCTGCGCGGTGGGGGCGATGATCGACCCCGCGCTCCGATCGGCGGCGAGCAGGTTCGCCCGGAGATACCCGGCGGGGGTCCCGCAGTCCACGACCGGGCCGGGATGACCGACGACCTCGACCCGCCCCGCGTCGGCAGCGGCGGCCCAGCACCGCTCGTAGAGCCCCGAGGGCTCCGGGCTGAGCGCCGCCACGTCGGCCCAGGGCATCAGGGCGGCCGCCACCGCCATGCGAGGGCCGAACACGGGCTGACCCCCGACCAGCAGGCGGACCCGCTCACCGTCCCAACCAGCCACGAAGGCGGCGAGGTCCGCCTCGGCCCAGGTGTCCGCGTTCACGACCAGGGTGGCCCGCCCGCCGATCCAGTCCCGCAGCTGCCCCAGCGCGCCGGCCGTGCCCAGCGCCTGCTTAGCCTCCACCGACACGTGCACGTCGGGGTGGCTGACGGCGAGGTGCTCCTCGAGAGCCGTCCGGCCGTGATGGACGTTCACCGAGCAGGCTACGGCGACGCGCCGGACCCGCTCGAGGGCCAGGTCGAGCAGTGGAACCCCCCCGACGGGGCACAGTGGCTTCGGCTGCACGTGGGTGAGGGGGCGGAGCCGCCGGCCCTCACCGGCCGCCAGCACCACCGCGACCACCTCACCGGGGTACGCAGACCGGTGCCTTGCTGCCAGACTGTCACCCATGGAAACCCGCCGGTGGACCAATCCATCGCAGCCCCAGACCCTGTACGTGGCCGTGATCCTGCTCTACCTGAACGCGGTGTTCGGCTTGCTGTTCGGCGGGTTCGCGAACCCGATCGCCCTGCTGGTCATCATCGGGCAGGTCGCCGGCGGCCTGGGCATCGCCAACGAGAAGAAGTGGGGTTACGTCCTCGCGGTGGCGGTGGCCACCGTGTCGCTGCTCTTCGGGGTGGTGCTCCCGCTCGTCGGCCGGCTCACCATCATCTTCGACCCGGTCTTCCTGATCGGCGCGATCTTCCCCATCGCCCTGTTCGCCCTGCTGGTGCACCCCATGAGCCGCGACTACCAGCGGGTCTGGTTCAAATAGCAGCCCACCGCGGTGCCGGGGCATGATGCCCCCATGACCACCACCGTGAACGGCATCGCCGGCCTCAAGGAAAAGGTCGGCCAGCACCTGGGCTTCAGCGACTGGGTGGAGATCACCCAGGAACGGGTGAACCTCTTCGCCGACGCCACCGGCGACCACCAGTGGATCCACGTCGATCCCGAGCGGGCGGCGAAGGAGAGCCCCTTCGGTGGCCCCATCGCGCACGGCTACCTGACCCTGTCGCTCGGCCCGATGCTCATGCCCCAGATCCTGCGGGTGGAGGGCATCAAGATGGGGGTCAACTACGGCTGCGGGAAGGTGCGCTTCCCCGCCCCGGTCCCCGTCGGGGCGAAGCTGCGCCTGGGCGCCGAGCTGGTCAGTGTGGAAGACATCCCCGGCGGCGCGCAGGTGACGATGACCTTCACCTTCGAGTGCGAAGGGGCCTCGAAGCCCTCCTGCGTGGCCGAGATCATCTTCCGCTACTACGACTGACCGGCCGGGCCGGGCCGCTCGCATCGCCGGCCCGGGTCAGCGCAGCTCGGGCATGACCTTCTCGGCCAGCAGGGTGAGGGTCTCGGTCTCCGGATAGTCCGAGCACCACGGGACGATGCCGCCCACCCCGAGCGCCTCGTAGGCCTTGATCTTCTCGTAGACCTGTTCCGGGGTGCCCACGAGGTTCCCCTCCCGCCACGAGTCGTAGGGCTCGCCCCAGAACGAGCGGGTGCCGCCGGCTTCGATCTCGCGCTCGTCCTCGCGGATGAACACCTCGGGCGACCAGGTCTTGAGAATCTCGTCGTAGTCCCGCCCGACCGCCCGGCAGTGCTCCTTGAGGACCTCGCACTTGTGCGCGAACTCGTGCGGCTTGCCACCGAAGTTGGCGCGGTCGGCGTGGCGGGCCACCACCCGGAGCGTGAGCTGCTCTCCCCCGCCCCCGATCCAGATCGGCGGGTGCGGCTGCTGCAGCGGCTTGGGGTCGCACTGCGCTCCGGTGATGGTGAAGAACTCACCCTCGTAGTGGGCGTCGGCCTCGCTCCACATCAGCTTCACGATCTCGACGGTCTCCCGCAGCATCCGGATGCGGTCCCGAGCCGGGGGGAACTCGTAGCCGTAGGCCCGGTACTCGTGGTCGTACCAGCCCGCGCCGACCCCCCAGTCGAGGCGCCCGCCGCTGATCACGTCGAGATTCGAGGTGATCTTCGCCAGCAGTCCGGGGTTTCGGTACGAGGCGCACCCCACCATCTGGCCGAGCCTGATGCGGCTCGTGCGCTGGCTGATGGCCGCCAGGGTGGTCCAGCACTCGAAGACGGTCTCATGGGCCGGGACCGGCACGTTGTGGAAGTGGTCGTAGACCCACACCGAGTCGTAGCCGAGTTGCTCGGCCAGCTCCGCGATCTCGACCGCCTTGGCCCACTTGCCCTGCGGATCGGCGATGCCGGCGAGCTCCATCTTCCAGCCCTGGGGCACGAAGGTTCCGAAGATCATGGTGACGAACCCTACCGAGAAGGTGCTCGTAGCATCTCCGCCCATGCGTGCCCGGTGCTGCGCCCGCCTCATGGCGGTCGCACTCCTGCTCACCACCGCGAGCTGCGCCCGAGACGAGCCCCGGCCGGTGGTGCGCGGCGACCCGGCGCCGACCACCAGTACAGCGATCGCCCCGAGTGCGGCCCCGAGCACACCCCCGCTGCCGGACCCGGCGCCAATCCACTGGCAGCCCTGTGACCAGCTCGAGTGCGGATCGGTGGAGGTGCCCGTCGACTACGGCGACCCCGGTGGGGGCACGATCCGCCTGGCTGTGGCCCGCCGACCGGTGCCGGACCCCGAACGGCGGCTCGGCTCGCTGCTGGTGAATCCCGGGGGTCCCGGCGGATCCGGCATCGGGTTCCTCGAGAGCGGGAGCCTCGCCGACCTGACCGACCGCTTCGATCTCGTGTCCTGGGATCCTCGCGGGGTCGGCGGCAGCGAGCCCCTCGAGTGCGGCGCCGGCCACGCCGGCTTCCTCGGGCTCGACCCGCACCCCGACACCCCCGATGAGCAGGCCATCCTCGAGCGCGAAGCGGCGCGTCTCGCGGCCCGCTGCGGGGCGGAGGACCCGGGGCTGCTGGCCAACATCGACACCACGGTCAACGCCATGGACCTGGAGATGATCCGGCGGGCCCTCGGCGAAGAGCAGCTCAACTACCTCGGGTTCTCCTACGGGACCCTGATCGGGCTCGAGTACGCGCGCCGGTTCCCGTCGCGACTGCGGGCGCTGGTCCTCGACGGTGTCGTGGACCCGGCGCTCACCGTGGAGGCGATGCTCACCGACCAGGCCGAGGCGATGGAGCAGCACCTGGCGGAGGTGAGCGACCTCTACGACCGGGTCCTGGCCCGGGCCGAGACCGACCCGATGGTGCTCGCGGACGGCAGGATCGTCGGCCCCGACATGGTCGTCCTCGCAGCCATCGCGGCCACCTACCGGGGCGACGGGCGCGACGAGCTGCGCCGGGCGCTGCTGGCCGCCGACGGCGGCGACCCCCGCCGGCTGGCCGTGCTGGCCGACGCCTACCTCACCGCCTCGGACTCGTTCGGCGCCTACCTGGCGGTCGTGTGCACGGACAGCCCGAGGCCGTCGGGAATCGACGGCTGGCGGGCGATGGCCGACCGGGTCGCCCAGCGCGCCCCCAGGCTCGGGGCGGCGGCGGTCAACGAGGTGCTGGCCTGCGGGTTCTGGCCGATCGAGCCGACCCGCCAGCCCGCGCCGGTCGCCCCAGCAGGCCTGGCTCCGGCACTGGTGATCGGCACCACCGGCGACGCGGCCACGCCCTACGGCGAGGCGGTGGTGGTCGCCGCGAACCTGCCGGGCGCGGTGCTGCTGACCTTCGACGCGGACGGCCACACCGCGATCGGCCGCAGCCGCTGTGTGGCCGGAGCTGTACGCCGGTACCTGGAACGATCGGAGCTACCCGAGCCCGGCTCGGTGTGCGGGTAGGGGCACCAGAGACTCCGTTCACCTCCGGCGCCCGAGAGCGCCCCCGTTAGGATCGCCGGCCATGGAGTTCAACCTCGCGGTCCTCAACGAAGCCATCGCCCGTGAGATCGGCGACCGTGAAGCAATCGTGTGGCGTGACCGGCGCATCACCTACGCCCAGCTGGCGGAGCGCACCCGGCGGCTGGCGAACGTGTTGCTCGACCACGGCTTCGAGGTGCACGCCGAGCGGGACCGCCTGGCCGGTTGGGAATCGGGCCAGGACCACCTCGCGCTCTACCTCCACAACGGCAACGAGTACCTGGAGGGCATGCTCGGCGCCTACAAGGCCCGGGTCGCGCCCTTCAACGTGAACTACCGCTACGTGGCCGAGGAGCTGCGCTACCTGCTCGACGACGCCGGGGCCCGCGGGATCATCTACCACTCGGCCTTCGCCCCCACGCTGGAGGAGGTCCGTGCCGACCTCCCCCGCCTCGAGCTGCTGCTGCAGGTGCCCGACGAATCCGGTCACGGGCTGCTGCCCGACGCGGTCTGGTACGAAGACGCCCTGGCTGCAGCCAGCCCCGCCCCCCCGCCGGTGCAGCCCTCACCCGACGACCTCTACATCCTCTACACCGGCGGCACGACCGGCATGCCCAAAGGGGTGCTGTGGCGTCAGGCCGACATCTTCCCCGCCGCGATGGGTGGGCGGGACCTGGCCACCGGGGAGGAGTGGCCGGACCTCAACGCCGTCGTGACCAGTGCCCGCAACGGGGGTGCCAAGCTCATGCCGGCCCCACCGTTCATGCACGGCGCCGCCCACTGGATGGCCTTCACCGCCTTCAACTGGGGGAACACCATCGTGCTGCCGGCCAACACCCAGAGCCTCGATGCCGCCGACGTGTGGGCCACGGTGCAGGCCGAAGCGGTGAACATCCTGCTCATCGTGGGTGACGCCTTCGGCCGCCCACTGCTCGACGAGCTGGAGCGGGGCGACTACGACCTGAGCTCGATGCTCATGCTGGTCAGCGGGGGCGCGGCGCTGAGCGCCCCGGTGAAGAACCGGTTCCTCGAGCTGCAGCCGTCCTTGGCCATCCTCGACGGGCTCGGCTCCTCGGAAACCGGCCAGCAGGCCTCCCAGGTGAGTGCTGCGGGCGCAGAGGCCACCACCGGCACCTTCACCCCCGGGCCGGGGATGTGCATCGTGAGCGAGGACCTGACCCGGGTGATCGAACCGCCGAGCGACGAGCTGGGTTGGCTGGCCCAGAAGAGCCGGGTGCCCCTCGGATACCTCGGGGACGAGGCCAAGACCCGCAAGACCTTTCCGGTCATCGACGGGGTGCGCTACTCGGTGCCGGGTGACCGAGCCAACTACACCGCAGAGGGTCTGCTACAGCTACACGGCCGCGACTCGGTCACCATCAACTCCGGGGGCGAGAAGATCTTCGCCGAGGAGGTGGAGCAGGCCCTGGCCCACCATCCCGCCGTCTACGACGTGGTGGTCACCGGCCGACCGAGCGAGCGGTGGGGCAGCGAGGTGGTAGCCATCGTGCAGCTCCGCGATGGCTTCGAGGCGGACGTGGCCAGCCTGATCGCCGAGTGCGAGAAGCACATTGCCCGCTACAAACTCCCCAAGGACGTCGTGTTCGTCGACCGCATCGTGCGCAGCCCCGCCGGCAAGGCCGACTACCGCTGGGCCAGAGAGGTCGCCGCCGCTCGGCGCTGACGCTGAGGCACGACGCCGACCCTCCGCCTCCCCCAAGGACGGCCTCTCTACAATCGCGGCCCAGCAGCGGGAAAAGGGTTTGATCGAGTGCCGGAGTGACGTGAATCCGCTCGAGGACCTCATCCGCCAGCTCGATCTCGATCCCCCTCGGCCGGTGCACCCTCGCCGGCACGGCCGGATCGCGGCCGTCGTGGTGACCGTGCCGGTCTTCCTGGTGGTGTTGGCCGCCACCGTGCGGCTGGTCGGCACCCCCGCCACGCTCGGAGACCCCGGCGGAGGGAGACCCGTGGAAGCCGGGTCGGCCGCCCCCGCGGCGAGTGGCTCGGGGGTCGAGCGATACCGGGGCTCGGACTGGATCCGCATCGAGAACAACCGGCCCGGCACCAGCGACTGGATCGTTCCCGACGATCCGCGAGCATGGGAGAGGATCCGGGGGTTCGCGAACGTCACCAGCGTCGACCACGGGGATCCGTTCACCCTCTACGTCTCCACCACCGCTGCCACCTGGCAGGCCGCCGCCTACCGAATCGGGTTCTACGGGGGATCGGGCGGGCGGCTGGTGTGGTCCTCGGGCGACCAGCCAGGCGTGGCCCAGCCACCCACGGTCGTCGACCGGAAGACCAACATGGCTGAAGCACCCTGGCAACCCTCGCTGGAGGTCCGAACGGGCCCGGACTGGCCCCCGGGGGTCTACCTGCTCAAGCTGACCAGCGCCGACGGCGGGCAGTCCTTCGTCCCGATGGTGGTGCGCGACGACGGCAGCGACGCCGACCTGCTGGTCCAGAGCTCGGTCACCACCTGGCAGGCATACAACACCTGGGGCGGGGCGAACCTCTACACCGGACCTCGTGGCGGCGCGTCCACCCGGGCCCGGGTGGTGAGCTTCGATCGGCCCTACGGCGGCAACGGCTCAGGGGAGTTCTTCGGGCGGGAGTACGAGTTCGTCTACTTCGTCGAGCGCCTCGGCCTCGACGTGACCTACTGGACCGACATCGACCTGCACGAGCGCCCTGAGCTGCTGGCGCGGCATCGAGGGTTCGTGTCGCTCGGGCACGACGAGTACTACTCGACCCGGATGCGTGACGGCCTCGAACGGGCCCGTGACCAGGGGGTGAACCTGGCCTTCCTCGGCGCCAACGCGATCTACCGCAAGATCCGCCTGGAGGACTCCCCACTCGGACCCAACCGTCGACAGGTCAACTACCGCTCGGCCGCCGAGGACCCCATGCGCGGCGTGCAGGACGATGAGGTCACCGTCTCCTGGCGGGAGCCTCCGAGCAACGACCCGGAGAGCTCGCTCATCGGGAACTACTACGAGTGCAACCCGGTCAAGGCGGACTGGGTCGTCGCCGACGCGAGCGCCTGGATGTTCGAAGGCACCGGTTTCCGCAACGGAGACCGGGTTCCGGGCATGGTGGGCAATGAGTACGACCGGGTGACCCCGGAGGCCCCAACACCCGACAACATCCAGGTCATCGCGCACTCCCCCGTCACCTGCCGTGGCACCCCCTCCTACGCCGACTCCACCTACTACACCGCCCCCAGTGGTGCGGGGGTCTTCGCGATCGGGACGTTCTGGCTGATCCCCCGTCTCATCCCAGAGTGCCCCGCGGGACCGTCGAGCAGCCCCGACTGCCGGGTTCAACGGCTCACTGAGAACGTGCTGCGAGCCTTCGCTCGAGGGCCGGCAGGGAACGACCACCCATCGACGAACAACCTCGCCTCGCTCGGGATCCGGCCCGGCTACCTGCGCGGCGGTCGGGCCGCAAGCCAGCGCCCACCAGCGTCGTCCTCGACCACGTCATCGTCGACCACCCCTCCGCGGAACCGAGGAACCGAGCGCGCGCCTTCCACTTCCCCCACCACCTCGGGTCCAGCCACCACCCGACCGCCGAACACCACATCGACCATCACCCCCGGGGTACCCGATCCTCCCGGCGGCTGATCGGCGATCTCAGAGCGGCAGGTTGCCGGTGGCCGGCTTGGTGGTGCCGTGGTCCTTGTAGGCCGCGATGGTGCGCTGCGCGATCCGCATCTGGTGGATCTCGTCCGCTCCATCGGCGAACCGGGCCCACCGGGCCTGCTTGAGCATGTCGGCGAGTGGCGTGTCCGTGGAGTAGCCGAGCGCGCCGTGCACCTGGATGGCCCGGTCGATGATCCGCCACAGGGAGTTGGCGACGAAATGTTTGGCCATCGAGACCTCGGTCTTGAAGTCCAGGCCCCGGTCGATCAGGTACGCGGCGTGCAGAACCATCAGCTTGCACTGGTACAGCTCCATGGCCGAGTCCGCGATGAGCCACTGGATGCCCTGCTTCTCCGCCAGCAGCGACCCGTGGCTGTAGCGCTCGAGGGACCGGTCGACCATCATGTCGAGCGCCACCTCGGCCTGGCCGATCCAGCGCATGCAGTGCGCCAGGCGAGCGGGCCCGAGGCGAGCCTGCCCCAGCAGGTGGCCCAGC
>NZ_DAIUCK010000074.1:0-17282 GCF_036846205.1 Rhabdothermincola sp.
CGAACTGTTCAGGGATTCGCGGTGTGGGGCCGCGTGCTGGTGAACAGTTCGCTCACGTCTTCCGAACTGTTCAGGGATTCGCGGTGTGGGGCCGCGTGCTGGTGAACAGTTCGCTCAGAAGCGGCGGGTCTTGGGCTGGAACGCGGCCTGCAGCTCCTCCGAGCTGAACGCGGCCGGGGCCTGCCCTCTCGATGCGAACAGGTACAGCGCCGTGCGGTAGATGCCATTGAGGGCGCTGAGCACCACCGACGTGACCGCGATCCAGATGGCGGCGATGGCGATCCCGGCGATGGGGATGGCGGGGACCACCACGAAGATGACGAGGAGCGCGGGCAGGACGACGAGCAGACCGAGGATGCCGAAGCCGCCCTGGGCGACGAGGTTCTCACCCCAGGTCTGCTTGAACAGCGACGCGGACCGCTTGAGGGAGTCCACCGGCCCGGTACCCTCGACGACCACGACCGGTACCGCGAGCCAGGTGACGATCTCCCAGGCCATGCCCACGAGCCTGACGACGATCTGGCCCAGGAACCCGGCTCGGTCGCGGAGGGCCTGGAGGATCAGCCCCACGGTGCCGGTGAGCATGGACCACAGGAACAACGGGCCGATCCGGGAGCTGGCCTGGCTGAAGGCGCTGGCGAGCGTCGGGTCGCCGCCGGTGAGCCGCTGGTAGGCGCCCGAGACCAGCACGGCGGCGAAGTAGGTGACCACGAACGTGATGAGCAGGTACCCCACTGCGCCGACCACGTAGGTGAACGGCGTCGGGGTGATCTCGGTCTCGCCCGCCTGGGAGGTCGGGTCAAGGGTGAGCCACACGGCACCACCGGCGGCGGCCATGACCACGATCGTGCACACGAAGCTGATCACCGGGATCACCGCCAGCTCCTTGTCGGCCTTGAGGACCGCCCAGGACGACTTGGCGAGGGCCCAGCTGTTGGCGAGTCGACGCATGGGGCAACGGTAGGTCATCACCGCTGAGGATGGGAGGGAGAAGTGACTCGGAGATGTCACCAGGCCTCTCTCTGGAGTTGCCCGATGGTGTGAATCGGCGGTCGATGAGGCACACTGGATGGTCCGCCGTTCCAGCCGGAGGTCGTCGGTGCGCTTCAGAGTCGGTTCGAAAGTCGTGTATCCCGCCCATGGCGTGGCCAAGATCGTGGCCCGCGAACCGAGGATGTTGGACGGCAAGAAGGTCACCTACCTCGTGCTCTCGGTCCCGGAGCGTGGTTGGGGCACCTCCGGCGACATGAAGGTCTCGGTGCCCGAGGACCGGGCCGAAGACCTCGGGGTCCGTACGGCGATTTCGGAGGAGGACGCCGAGGACGTCCTCCAGGTGCTCGCCGCCACCGACGTGCGGGTGCCGTCGAACTGGTCGCGCCGGTTCAAGAACCACCAGGAGAAGCTCAAGTCCGGCGACGTCTACGAGTGCGCCGAGGTGGTGCGCAACCTGGCGTTGCGCCAGCGCAACGGCTCGCTGTCCACGGCCGAGAAGTCGATGTACGCCAAGGCCCGGCACATCCTCACCTCCGAGCTCGCCGTGTCGTGGAAGGTCGACGACGAAGAGGCCGCGCTGCGGGTCGATCGGGCTCTCGGGCTCGTCCCTGAGAACTGACAGGGCCCGCTCACACCCCGAGGCGCGCCAGCGCGCGGTCCACCCGCGCCCAGCTCTGCTCGACGAACGACGCTCGCCGAGCAGGATCGGCCGCGACCTGCTCGGCCTCCTCCCACAGCTCGTCCTCGAGCGGATCGAGCACTTCACGGATGCTCGCCAGCGCCTCGTCGGACCCGTCGCGGTCCCACGGGTCGAGCTCGACCCGCTCACGAAGGGTGGCGAAGCGCCCGTAGGTGGCGACCTCGCCCAGCGCCCGAGGCGCGAGGGGGGCCGCCCCCTGCTCGACGAACACCGGGAGGTACACGCTGACGCACGGGCTGCCCATCGCCACCCAGGCCCGCACGGACGGCTCGTCGCCGCCGTTCGCTCGCAGCTCGGCGATCATGGACGAGGTCGTGCACTGGTAGCCGCGCACGTGCATGCACACCGTGATGCCGGTGCCATCGGCCTCGATGGCGGGATCCGGGAGGCCCCTGGTCGCCGTGGCGGGGATCGCCCGGGCTGCCTGCCCGTGATCGCGCAGTACCCGCCGCAGGTCCAGCGGTGACGGGGCGGGACCCGCGGCGTCGACCACCGGGCGGGTGGTCGCGAGCCGTACGTCGGCCAGCCCGGTCCAGGCCTGCGGGTCACGGAAGCGGTCCCAGTCGTCGCCCGGTCGCAGATCGACCGAGGCCCGGGTCCAGTCGTCCCGGATGCCGATCCGGTTGGAGATCGCGGCGCCGGATCCGGCCGCCACGGGGCGGGCCGCCCAGCGACGGCCGCTGGTCTCGAGCACCCAGCCCGATCGGGGATCCGCGATGAGGAACGACGAGAAGTAGGCCTCGTCGTCGATGGCATCGGCGATGCCACCCTGGCCGTGGCGCTCCAGCAGCGCGGTCATCAGGTCGAGGGCGTGGTCCGCGCTGCGGGCCCGCTCGAGGCCGAGGCGCACGAGGTCCATGCCGATCAGAGCGGGCGGCGCGGCGTTCGGGTCGTCGACGGTCCAGACCTTCTCGTTGCCGATGGCCACCCCGTGCTCGTTGACGCCGTGCTCGAAGCCCCACAGCCAGTCGGGCCGGGCTCCGATCAGGGCCGCGGCCCCCTCGTCGGCGAGCGACAGGTACTGGGTGCGCAGCTCGCCGCCGCGGTCGCGGCGGCGGTGCGCCTCGATGAGCTGCACCTCACGCACCGGTCGGTCGGAGTTCTTGGCGAACAGCGTGCGGCCGGGTTGGATCGAGCACAGCGTGTCGCACATCGAGCGGCACGCTACCCGGGGGTCGCGTGGCCGTGCGGATCATCGAGCGGCGGCGGTCACCACCTGCTCGAACTGGCGGACGCCGGCTCGCACGATCTGATCGTGCGACCAGGCCAGGAGCGGCCGGACCACTCGGGCCAGCCGGCCGATCGCGGGGTTGGTGGGGGTCAGTGCCCAGCACAGCCGGGCCCGACAGCCGCCGGGTACCTCGAGCAGCTCCAGGCGGGCCGGTCCTGCCAGGTCGCCGGCGACCGTCGTTCCGACGACGGCCCGCTCGACCAGCTCGACGACCTGGACCTCGAAGCGCAGGGTGTAGGGCAGGGGGGCGCGGACCTCGAACCGGGCCCGTGCCCCTCGATACAGGCCGTCGGCGTCGAAGGTGCGCAACCAGCGCCACCACCGCGGGAAGTCCTCGGTCCGCTCGATCAGCGCCCAGAACGCGCCGGCGGTGACCGGGAAGGTCCAGGTTCGGTCGAACCGGAACGGTGCGGCTGCCGCCGCTGGCGAGATCGCCACCGGTCCAGCCTCGCAGAGCAGTGCGGTCACGTGCCGGGTCAGCCAGCCGATCGCCTCGCGCCACGACGTGGAACGGCCTGGGGCGGCGTGGGCCGGCGCTCAGGCACCGACGAGAGTGCGGATCTTCTCCGGGTTGGCCGGCCCGTCGTAGTGGAGCTGGCCGTCCTGCAGGCCGACGCAGCGGGTGGCCTTGGGAGCAAGGTCGAGCTGGTGGGTGGAGACGATCACCGCCGCGCCCTGTTCGGCTACGTCCGCGAGCACGTCCACCAGGGTCTCCTGGCCCGGGGTGTCGAGGCCGACGAAGGGCTCGTCGATCAGCAACAGGCTGAACGGCCGGATCAGGCCGAGGATCAGCGCAGCCTTCTGGCGGAGCCCCCGGCTGAACTTGGCCGGCAGGTCGTCGGCGCGCTCGGTGAGGTTGAACATCTCGAGCAGGTCGTCGGCGTAGCTCTCCCAGTCCTGGGTGCCGTGCAGCCTGGCGATGTACTCGATGTGCTCGTTCACGCTGAGGTCGTCGTAGAGCACCGGCGCGTCGGGCAGGTAGGAGGTGGCCGCCCGGGCTTCGATGCTCCCGACGGGCTGGCCGAGCACGTAGGCGTGGCCCTCGTTCGCCTGGAGCAACCCGGCGCACAGCCCGAGGAACGTCGATTTCCCCGCCCCGTTCGGCCCCACGAGCATCACCAGCTCACCGGGCTGCACCACCAGGTCGACCGGGGAGAGGCCCATGCCGTCGCCGTAGTCCTTGGCGAGCCCGGCGACCTCCAGCGCGGCGTCCGGGTGGGCCGCGGGCGGCGGAGGCGGGGCGGGCATGGCGAAGGTCATGGCGGGCTCACAGGTGCTTGGGTTTGCGGTACCGGAGCCAGAGGAACGCTCCGAGCAGCCCGAACAAGCTATAGGTGGTGGCGCTCTGCACCGCCGGCAGGTCGAGGGCATCCGCGTCGCTGCCGGCCGCGAGCAACGGCAGCAGGCCCACCACGACCAGGGCGGGGGGCAGCACCAGCCGGCCGAGCAGGACGAACCCCATCATGTCCGGCCCCAGCCCCGCCATCTGGGCCACGTCGGGAGCGCCCTGGGAGGTGCCGACGGCCGCTCCGAGGGCTGCCGCGCCGGCGGCCGTGACCAGCGTCGCGGGTGCCAGCCGCACCACCACCTCGACGGGGACCAGCACCATCGACGAGGCCACCCCGATGAGATACACGATCGTCATCACCACGAAGGCTGCGGGCACGTGCTGGAGCAGCACCCGCCCCGGCTCCATGGGGAAGCTCTCCCAGCGGGTGGGGTGGTCGACCTCCTGGGCGATCGGCTCGGCGGCGTCGTATCCCGCCACGTAGAGGGCCAGGCCGCTGGCCACGATCATGGGGGTGACACCGCGCCAGGCCGCGCCGGCGGCCAGGCCCGCGGCCACCCCGAGCAGCGCCAGGCGCACCAGGCGCACGGCGGGGAAGCGGGCCACGCTCTGCCAGTCCCGCCGCCAGACCGCCGGCAGCCGCCCACCCCGCCGGAGGTGGATCCACGGCTTGGCTCGGGGTCGTTCCTGGGAGAGCTGCCGGCGCAGCAACACGACGGTGCGGACGTCCTGCAAGGTGACGGCGAAGCGCAACTGCGAGATCAGCCCGGCCCGCCGCATGGCCGCCTCGATCGACAGTCCCCCGACGTTCGCCAGCCCGACGAGGGGCACCGCGACCGCGACCGCTACGCCGACCAGCGCCATCGGGGCGATCTCGATGGGCCAGAACGCCAACCGGGCCAGCAGGGTGAGCGGCGAGGTGGTGGTTCCAGCGAGCAGGTCGAGCACCGACCATCCCACGATCGCCCCCGCGACCAGGTTGGCCGCCAGCCATCCGACCCGCCGGCCCGACAGCACCATGGCCACCCCGGCGGCCAGCACCGCGAGCAGGGCGAAGGTCACCGCGCAGGCGGCGATGGCCGCCGCCACGTTCACGGGTAGGCGCCGAGCGGCGAGCTCACCGACGATCGCGCCGACCACCGCACCGGCGAAGGCCAGGAACCGGAGCTGCTTGAGCGCCGGGCCTCGCAGCGCCAGGTTGCGGTCGACCGGTGCGCCCAGCTCGTGCAGCACCACGGGTCCTTCCAGCACGAGGGGCCCGCCTCGCCCGCCGGATCGGGCACCGATGCCGATGGCCACCGCGAAGATCAGCCCGAGCACGGGCACGGCGTCGTGCAGGAACGTCAACGCCTCGTCGTTCGACAGCCGATCGTCGGGCAGCCGGCCCGCGGCGAACAACACGAAGATCACCCCGGCCAGGGCCGCGATGTAGACCCGGTAGAGGGCGTCGACCCAGTGGACGTCGGCCAGGCGGTTGCGGCGTCGGGTCCGTCGCAGCTCGCGCAGGGCATCGGCGCCGGCCTGGGAGGTCACGGGTGGAATGTACCGAGCCGACGGACGGGGCCCGAAGCCGGCGGGCCGGGCCGGCTCGGGGACGGCGCGATCGGTAGGTTCCCCCCGGTGGAGCGACAGGCATCGGTGGTCGGAGCGTGCACGGTGGTAGTGGTCGGGATCGGTCCGGGCGATCCCGGGATGGTGACGGTGCATGCCCTCGAGGCGCTGGCATCGGTGGATCTCGTGGTGGTGTTCGACAAGGGCGAGCGGGCCGGCGAGCTGCTCGCGCTGCGCCGGGAGGTACTCGACCGGGCGAGTGCCGGCACGCCGCCTCGGGTGGTCACGCTGGCCGATCCGGAGCGGGACCCTGAGGGCACCTACGCCGAAGCGGTGCGGGAGTGGCACCGGGCCCGCGCCGAGCTCCTCGAGCGGTTGCTGGTCGAGGAGGTGTCACCAGGCACGCGGGTCGGCCTGCCGGTCTGGGGGGACCCGTCGCTGTACGACAGCACGCTGCGGCTGCTCGACGAGCTGAACGCCCGGGGTCGGATCCGGGTGGATGTCGAGGTCGTCCCCGGTGTGAGCAGCCTCCAGCTCCTGGCGGCTCGCCACCGCATCGTCCTGCACCGGGTGGGGGGATCGCTCCTCGTGACCACCGGCCGCCAACTGCGGGCGGGAGTGCCCGCGGGCATCGACGACGTGGCGGTGTTCCTCGACGGCTCGTGCAGCTTCACCCTGCTGCGGGACGAGGGTTGGCACATCTTCTGGGGGGCGTACCTGGGGATGCCCGGGGAGGTGCTCATGTCCGGGCCGCTCGACGAGGTGGCCGAGGCGATCGTGCGTCGGCGGGAGGCGCTGCGGCGGGAGCGGGGGTGGATCTTCGATCTGTACCTGCTCCGCAAGCGTTGACGGGCGACCGCTCCCGAGATTTTTCTGGACATAATCCAGATTCAGATTTAGTCTGTAACTTGTGACAGTCCACGATCCTCGTGACGGTGGTTTCGAGGAGATCCTGCGTGGGCACGGCCTGAGCGTGACCGCCCAGCGTCTCGCGGTGTTGCGAGTCGTCTCCTCCCGCCCGCATGCCACCGCGGCGGAGATCGAGTCCGCGGTGCGCGCCGAGCTCGGCGCGGTGTCGAAGCAGGCCGTCTACGACGCGCTGACCACGCTGTGGGAGTACGGCGTGATCCGCCGTATCCGCCCGGCAGGGTCGCCTGCCCGCTACGAGGCCCGGGTAGGGGACAACCACCACCACCTGGTCTGCCGGGAGTGCGGCCGCACCGTTGACGTCGACTGCGCCACCGGAGCCGTGCCCTGCCTCACCCCGTCGGACGATGCCGGCTTCGACATCGACGAGGCCGAGGTCGTCTTCTGGGGGCGATGTCCTTCGTGCGCCTCCAACCCGTCCTGACCGCCGACCGTCCAGCCCGACCAGCCCGACCAGCCACCATCCGGAGGTGTCCCATGAGTGAGCACAGCGAGAGCGAGAGCCCCGTCATCCCCGCACCCGAGCCCAGAGCCCACCGGCCCCGGACCAACAAGGACTGGTGGCCCGACCAGCTCGACCTCGACCTGCTGCGGGCCCACTCGCCGGTCAGCGACCCGCGCCGGGGCGCGTTCGACTACCGCAGGGCCTTCGCCGAGCTCGACGTCGAGGCCCTGAAGGCCGACCTCATCGCGCTCATGACCGACTCCCAGGACTGGTGGCCCGCCGACTACGGCCACTACGGGCCGCTGTTCATCCGCATGAGCTGGCACGCCGCCGGCACCTACCGCATCACCGACGGTCGGGGCGGTGGCGGCACCGGCGCTCAGCGCTTCGCCCCGCTGAACAGCTGGCCCGACAACGCCAACCTCGACAAGGCCCGCCGCCTGTTGTGGCCCATCAAGCAGAAGTACGGCGACAAGATCTCCTGGGCGGACCTGATCGTGTTCGCCGGCAACGTGGCCATGGAGTCCATGGGCTTCCAGACGTTCGGTTTCGGCTTCGGTCGGGAGGACATCTGGCAACCCGACGAGGTCTTCTGGGGATCGGAGGACACCTGGCTCGGCGACGAGCGCCACAGCGCCGACGACGAGCTGGCCGAGCCGTTCGGCGCGGTGCAGATGGGGCTCATCTACGTGAACCCCGAAGGACCGAACGGCAACCCCGACCCGCTGGCGGCGGCCCGCCACATCCGGGCCACCTTCGGCCGGATGGCCATGAACGACGAGGAGACCGTGGCGCTGATCGTGGGTGGGCACACCTTCGGCAAGTGCCACGGGGCCGCCTCCGCGGACTACGTGGGACCCGAGCCCGAGGGCTGCCCGGTGGAGCACCAGGGCCTCGGGTGGGTCAACCGCTTCGGGACCGGGAAGGGCCCAGACACCATCACCAGCGGCCTCGAGGGCGCGTGGACCAACGATCCCATCCGCTGGGACAACGGCTACCTCGACAACCTGTTCAACTACGACTGGGAGCTGACCGAGAGCCCGGCCGGGGCCAAGCAGTGGAAGCCGAAGAACCCCGAGGCGCAGGGGACCGTTCCCGACGCACACGACCCGAACGTGCGGCACGCGCCGATGATGCTCACCACCGACCTGGCGCTGAAGGTGGACCCGATCTACGCACCGATCGCCAAGCGGTTCCACGAGCACCCCGACGAGCTGGCCGAGGCGTTCGCCAAGGCGTGGTACAAGCTGCTCCATCGGGACATGGGCCCGGTGTCGCGCTACCTGGGGCCCTGGGTGCCCGAGCCCCAGCTCTGGCAGGACCCGGTGCCTCCCGTCGACCACGAGCTGGTCGGTGATGCCGAGGTCTCAGAGCTCCGTCAGCTGATCCAGGAGTCGGGGCTGAGCGTCCAGCAGTTGGTCACCACGGCGTGGAAGGCCGCGTCGAGCTTCCGGGGCACCGACAAGCGTGGCGGGGCCAACGGCGCCCGCATCCGCCTCGCGCCCCAGAAGGACTGGGACGCCAATGAGCCCGCCGAGCTGGCCCAGGTGCTCGAGGTGCTGGAGGCGATCCGGCAGCGGTTCAACGAGTCCCGCACCGACGGGGTGCGCATCTCGCTGGCCGACCTGATCGTGCTGGCGGGAGGTGTCGGGGTCGAGGAGGCCGCCCGGCGGGCGGGCGTCGAGATCACGGTGCCGTTCACGCCGGGGCGGACCGATGCCACCCAGGAGCAGACCGACGTCGAGTCGTTCTCGGTGCTCGAGCCGGTTGCCGACGGGTTCCGCAACTACCTGCGAGCGGGCGAGAAGCGTCGCCCGGAGGAGCTCATGCTGGACCGGGCCTTCATGCTCACGCTCACCCCGCCGGAGATGGCGGTGCTGATCGGCGGGATGCGGGCCATCGGGGCAACCCACGGCGCCAGCTCGCTCGGGGTGCTCACCGACCGCCCCGGAGCGCTCAGCAACGACTTCTTCGTGAACCTGCTCGACATGGGCACGGAGTGGCGGGTGTCGCCCACCGACGAGCACGTCTACGAGGGGCGCGATCGGGCCAGCGGTGCGCTCCGCTGGACGGCCACCGCGTGCGACCTGGTGTTCGGCTCGCACTCGGAGCTGCGGGCACTGTCGGAGTACTACGCCCAGAGCGACTCCGGTGAGCGCTTCGTGCACGACTTCGTCGCCGCCTGGCAGAAGGTGATGGAGCTCGACCGCTTCGACGTGCGCTGACCGCGCTGACCGATCGGTCGGCCGCCTGCCGGCCCCGCCCCGATCCTGCCCGGTGCGTCCTCCGGCTCCGCCGGGCAGGATGGGGTGGTGGACCGTCGCCTGTTCAGCCTGGCCGAGGCCGAAGCGATGCTCGCCGAGGGGCGAGAGGCACTCGCCGAGATCGTCATTCTGCGCCGCCAGCTGGCCGAGGCGGTCGCCGCGCTGGAGGAGCGGGGTGAACGGGGCGCGCTGCCCGAGGCGAAGGGCCTGGAGGCCCGGATCGGTGACCGGCTCGACTGGTTCACCAGCCGTGGGGTGCAGGTGAAGGGCTGGGCGCCGTTGCTGCTCGAC
Source organism: Rhabdothermincola sp. (assembly GCF_036846205.1). Lineage (NCBI taxonomy): Bacteria > Bacillati > Actinomycetota > Acidimicrobiia > Acidimicrobiales > Iamiaceae > Rhabdothermincola > Rhabdothermincola sp. The sequence goes on from NZ_DAIUCK010000074.1 coordinate 9,691, forward strand.
TGGCCGGCGGAGGTCGGCGGCCGGCCCGTGCTGCTGTGCTGGCTCGAGAACGAGGAGCGGATCGGCTGGTACCACGAACCGAACCTCGGGTTCCCGGGCCGCCGGCCCCTCGCCGAGCTGCTCGACCCGGCCAGCGGTGGCGGGTCGACACCCACCGATCAGCGCTGAGGGGACCCGGTCATCGGGTCACGTGTCGGTTCAGCCGGTGGCATGCGCACGCAAGCTCCGGCGACGCCGGCGACGGCCGGCCACAGCGCTCATGACCACCGCGGTCAGCGCGGCTGCCGCGCTCGCCTGGCGCCGCAGACGGACGGCCCGCTCGACATCGCCTGGGCCCGGTGGGGGGCCGACGCCGAGGATGCCGCGCTGCTCCAGCCGGTCGCCGTACCGGTTGGTCCCACCCAACCTGATGCCGAGGGCGGCAGCGAACGCGGCCTCGATCACCCCGCCGTTCGGCGATGGGTGTGCCGGGGCGTCCTGGCGGACCGCGGCCAGGATGCGGGTGGCACGGTGGGGCCGCACCGCGCATACCGCGGCCACCGCGGCGCGCGCCGGCAGGTAGTTGACCACGTCGTCGGCCCGCGCCGCCGCCCAGCCGAAGCGCCGGTACCGGTCGTCGAGGTGCCCGATCATGGCGTCGGAGGTGTTGACGGCCCGGTGGCCGAGCGCGCCGGCGGGCCCGGCCACCGCGCCCCACCACAACGGGCCGATCACCGCATCCACCAGGTTCTCCGCCACCGACTCGACGGCGGCCCGGCACAGCTCGCTGGCGTCGAGCTGGGAGGGGTCACGCCCGACCAGCGACCGGACCCGATCGCGGGCCAGCTCCAGCTCACCGCGGCGGACGTGGCCGGCCACGGCGAGGGCCTCCGTGTCGAGCATCCGCCCGCTGGAGGCGACGGCCACCGCGGCGAGCGTGGCCCCCGTGCGACCCAGCAGACGGTCGAGGAGCCGGCCGGCGGCGACGGCGGTACCCACACCGGCCAGCAGGTGCAGCGCACCGGCCCACCGTCGGTCGCGATAGGTCCGCCGCTCCATCCGGGCCATGGCCGTGCCGTATCCGGCCACCGGATGACACCAGGTCGGTGGTTCGCCGGCGAGTTGATCGACGAGCACCCCCGCCGCCGCGCCGAGCGCGCTCATTGGCCCACCATGCGGGTAACGGCACTGGTTGGTGTTGGTGTCGCTCCTCGGTAGCGCTCGGGGGACGGCCATGGGCGCGAGCTGCTCGACAGCCAGCGTGAGTACCGCCGCCCCCGACGCGCCGGGGCCCCGGGACCGCCCTTGGGAACATGCCCGACCGAGGGCCGAACAATGAGCGAGCGGCACCGGAGCCTCGACACCGATGAGTGAACCAGACCGACTTGAGGAAGGAGAATCCGATGCTGTTCGTCGGCTGGGACTGGGCCAGCGAGACCCATGACGTCACGGTGATCGACGACACCGGCGAGATCGTCGACCGCTGGGCACTGCGCCACGACGCCACCGACCTCGCCGCAGCTCTCACCCGTTTGGCTGGCCACGGCGACCCCGAAGATCTGCCCGTGGCGATCGAGACCACCAGCGGCCTGGTCGTCGATCGACTGCTGGCGGCCGGCCATCCGGTGGTGCCGATCCATCCGAATGCGTTCAACGCCGCCCGTCCACGCTGGAGCGCGAGCCGGGCCACGTCGGACACCGGTGACAGCTTCAAGCTCGCCGACTACCTGCGCACTGATGGTCATCGCCTCCGCCGGCTCGAACCCCTCGACGACGCCACCGCCGAGGTCCAGGCCCTGTCCCGGATGCGTGACGACCACGTCGAGGCAAAGGTCGCCGCCACCAACCAACTGCGCGCCCTGCTGGAGCGGCACTGGCCCGGCGCCACCACGATCTTCGCTCGCCTCGACAGCGACATCGCCCTGGCGTTCCTGGACGACTACCCGACCCCGGTATCGGCGGCCCGGCTCGGTGAGGCCCGGATGAAGATGTTCTGCCGCCGACACTCCTACTGCGGTCGTCGTGACCCCGCCGTGCTGATCGAGCGACTCCGCTCCGCGCCCGAACCCACCGAGCCGTTCTCGCCCGAGATCCTCGCCGAGCTCGTCCGGACCCAGGTCCGGCTGCTGCGCACACTGCTGGCCACCATCGCCGACCTGGACCGAGCGATGAGCGCCGCGCTCCTCGAGCATTCCAAGGCCCCACTGCTCGCACCCCTGCCCCGCATCGGCGAGATCAACCTCGCACAGGTCATCGGCGAGGTCGGACCGATCCTCACCCGGGCACTCGACGTCGACCACGCCTGCGCCGAGGTCGGCGCCACCCCGGTCACCAAGGAATCGGGCAAGGGCCGAGCCGTGAACTTCCGCTGGGCGGTCAACACCCGAGCCCGCAAAGCGCTGTTCACCTTCGCCGACAACAGCCGCCACGCCAGCCCCTGGGCCGCCAAGCTCTACAACGACGCCCGAGCCCGCGGGAAACGACACCCACACGCCATCCGCATCCTCATGCGAGCCTGGATGCGTGTCATCTGGTCCTGCTGGCACACCAACACCGCCTACGACCCCACCCTCCACGGCGCACAACGACGACTCGTCACCACCACCGACGAAGAAATCGCGGCGTAGGGGTTGACTTGGGAAACTCACGGCCCCACCCGGCCGAAGGCCGCGAGCACCGGTTCGAGCTGGTCCGGGTGAGGAAGCGCCACCCTGGCGAGGCCCGAGAGGCCGAACGAGGCGGTGTCACGGACGACCACCCCCTCTGGGGCCAGGGCCTCCCGGAGCCCGGCCCGCTCGACCAGCACCCAGTTCGCCTCGGTGTCGATCACGGCGAACCCGGACGCCCGGAGCCCTTCGACGAACTCGGCCCGCAGGCCGGCCACCTCGCGGGCCCATCGAGGCAGATCGGTGAGCTCCAGCAGGCACGGCAGCGCGGCGAGCGCCAGCGCGTTCACCGCCCATCGTGGCCGGCGCCGCCGGAGCTGCTCTGCGTGCTCGGCGGTGGGGGCGATCGCGTAGCCGATCCGCAGACCCGGGCAGGCCCACAGCTTGGTCAACGATCCCAACCGCCATGACATCCGGTCACCCCGGCTCCACGTACCGGTGGCCAGCGGGTAGAAGGCCTCGTCCCACACCCCGGCCGTCGCACCGGGCTCGGCCAGGTGCCCGAGCGGGTTGGACGGGTTCGAGCGCCAGCGGGGTGCCCCCCGGCGTACCCGACCGAGGTGACGCTCGTACAGCGAGAACTCGGGTGGCACTACCTCGCCTTCGGGCTCCAGCGCCGCGACCAGGGCGATCGCTTCGGCCCCGCCGTTGGTGAGCACGACCCGCTCCGGGTCTTCGCCCATGGCTCCGGCCAGCAGTCCGGCGGCCTCCCGGTCGTCGGGATAGCGGCGCACGAGGTCCGGGCAGTCTTCGAGGAGCCGGCGAAGCACCCGGGTGACGTCGGGAGCGAAGGGGTTGAGGCTCGCAGAGAGATCGATCATCTCCGCCGGATCGCGCCCGAGCGCGCGCGCGAGGTGCAGCACATCCCCGCCGTGGGGACCGGGAGGGGGCACGCGAGTGACCATCCGCTCAGCGCTCCCGCTCGGAGCGGTGAGCGGATGCGGGTCGGCCCGGGGCGGGCCGGGCGATCGCAGCGGTGGCGTGCGGGCTGCGGGCGGTGGGCTCGAGCAGGCGCCCGCCCGGGCCGGCCGCGAGCAGGGCGGCGGTCCGGGCCACCTGCGCGGGAAGGCCCCGCCGGCGGGACACGGTTGGACTCGCCGCGAGCAGCTCGTCGTCGTCGATGCCCACCACCGGGCAGCCGAGCGCCACCCGGGGGTCGGTGGCGAATCGTGTCCGGGTGGCGATCGCCCCAGGCGGGAACGGGAGGCCGTGGCGGGACAGCAGGTCCCGGACGAGCTGCTCTACCTCCTCGGCGCTCGCCCGGGAGGCGAGCCCGATGCCGACGATCACCCGGGACGACGCGGTGAGAGCTTCACGAGGTTCGCGTGCCGGAGACGAGCTCATCGCCGCGCCCGACCCACGAACACCGGGTTTGTCGGCTCCAGGCGCAGGCCGGCGCTCCCGATCGGCACGGCGTGGTCGACGTGCAGCTGCACCAGCTCGTCGAGCACCGAGGTCGCGGCCAGCACGTGCTCGAGCACGGTGAACGCGGCGGCCAGCACGCCGCCGTCGCCGAGGTGGTCCCACGCGGCTCGCAGCACCGGCGGCCCGCCGCCTCCGACGAAGATCCGGTCCGGTGGGGGCAGGTCGGCGAAGGCGCCGGGCGCGTCGGCCCGGATCACCCGGACCCGCTGGCCCACCCCGAACGCGGCGGCGTTCCGCTCGATCCGATCGGCATCGGCATCAGCTCGCTCGATCGCGTACACCGTGAGGTCCGGGTTGACTGTGGCGGCTTCGATCCCCACCGAGCCGCTCCCTGCCCCGACGTCCCACAGCACCTCTGCACCGGCGAGGTGCAGCTTGGCCAGGACCACGGCCCGGACCTCCGGTTTGGTGATCATGCCGTCGCGGTGCTCGAAGGCTCCCACGTCGGCCCCCCAGGACAGGCGAAGGTGGGCCTGCCCGGACCTGGTCACGTCGCCGTCCGCGAGCAGCAGCACCACCGACAGCGGGTCGAAGCATCCGGCCGCCAGCCCGTCGAGATCGGTCCACACCACGCGCTCGTCTCGCTCACCCAGCCGGCTGGCGACCACCACCCGCCGGGGCGAGCACCCGGCGGCCAACAGCGCCGCTCCCAGGCGCTCCGGGGAGTGCTCGGGTGAGGTCAGCACGGCGGCCTTGGGACTGCGGATGGCCCGCTCCACCGCTGCGGCCAGTGGCCGGCCGTGCGCGGAGATGACCTCCGCGTCGTCCCAGGATTCACCCGCGGCCGCCCACGCGAGCGACACCGACGATGGGGCGGGATGCACCCTCACCCGGTCACCGAACCGGCCACGGGCGAGGCGGGCGAACCCGAAGAATCCGGGGTCGCCCGATGCCAGCACGCACACCCGGCGGTTCTCCGCCATCGCCATGGCGATGCGGTCGAGCACGGCGTCCAGCGGGCCCGCCAGCTCGACTCGCTCGCAAGGCCCACCGGCGAGCTGCTCGGTGTGGGTGAGGTGCCGTGGTGCGCCCACGAGCAGGTCGGCCTCCCGGAGAGCCTCCCGCGCCCGGGGTCCGAACACCTCCCCCCCGATGACGCCGACGATGTCGAGACGACCGGCCGTCATCGTGGCCCCTCCCCGACCGGGTCGGCTGACACCGTGGGTCCGGTCGAGACGGTCGGTGCCTCCCCGCCTCGGGACGCATCCGGCCGGAACCGCGTGCCATACGCAGGGTCGTACACGTGGCTGCGCCGTCCCCCGGCTGCGGCGAGCGCCGGGCCGACGAGGATCATCGTGGTGTCGGTGAGACCGGCCCGGGTCACCGTTGCGGCCAGCTCACCGATCGAGGTGGTGAGCAGCTGCTCGTCGGCTCGGCTCACCCGTGAGGCGACGAGGACCGGGGTTGCGGGCTCGTAGCCCGAACCGTCCGCCAGGAGCTCGTCCACCAGCAGCTCCACGTGCCGCACCGAGAGGAACAGCGCCATGGTCGCCCCCGCGGCGGCGAAGGCCCGCACCGTCTCGCGCTCGGGCACCGAGGCGGCGGTGCCCACTGCCAACCTGGTCAGGATCACCGACTGCGCGACCCCGGGCAGGGTCAGCTCGCAGCCCGCCGCCGCCGCGGCGGCGGTGAACGACGAGACACCCGGGACCACCTCGAAAGCTCGGTCGTGGGCGACGCACCAGGCGATCTGCTCGCCGATCGCCCCGAAGATCGTCGGGTCCCCCGAGTGCAGCCGCACGATGGCGGCGTTCGGGTGCGCGGCGAAGACGTCGCAGACCTCTTCGAGGGTCATGGCCCGCGAGTCGTGGATGACGGCGTCGTCCCGGCAGTGCTCGAGTGCCTCCGGCGCGACGAGCGATCCGGCCCACACGACCACGTCGGCGTTGCGGAGCCGGTCCACGGCCCGCACGGTGAGAAGGTCGGCGGCTCCCGGGCCGGCACCCACGAACGAGATCATCGCCGGGTCATCGCGCCGGCAGGCGCCGGGACGATGACGGTGCTCAGGTAGGCGATCGGGCCGTCAGGGGCGCTGCGAGCCGGAACCAACCGCTCACCCGGCAAACCGGTCAGCTCGGCGAACAGCGCGTCGTCCCGCCCGCTCTCCTCGGCCAGGGTGCGCACCACCTCGCCGGTGGTGTCGGTCTTGTGCAGGACCACGGCGTCCCCGTCGCGGGCGGCGCGGGCGGCCCGGCGGGGGTCCGCGGTGACCACCAGGCTGCCACTGCCCCCGCCGAGGGCGATCGCCGCCCCAGCGGCCGCTGCCTGGTAAGCGGTGATGCCCGGCACCGCAGCAATCGGGAGCGCGGGTCGGGTGCTGCGGAGGCGTTGCGCGAGGTCGGGGAAGAGGGTCCACTGGGCGGGGTCACCGAGCACGGCCACTGCGACCAGCTCGCTGACGTCGAGTGCGGCTGACACCGCCTCGACCAGATCGGACATCGACCGCTCACGCTCCCGGGGATCAAGGTCGAACGCCACCCGCTGGATGGGCGCGAGCGGGACGGCCGAGCGGACCACGGCTTCGGCTCGACCGATGGAGCGGGCGTCGGTGCTGACCGTCAGCACCCGATCGGCCTCGGTCAGCACGGCGACTGCCCGGCGGGTGATGAGCGACGGGTCGCCCGGGCCGACCCCGACGCCGATCAGCCCTGGCCGGGGAAGGGCGAGCGGCGCTGGATCGCTGTCGGCCGGCGTGCCCGGTGCCGGTTGGTCCCGGCTCAGGAGGAGGGTGATGGCCTGGCGGATGAGGTCGGCCTCGGAGCGGCCGGCGGCGGACGCCCGCTGCGAGAGCTTCTGCTTCAGATCGTCGGGCAGGTAGATCGACGACTTGTGCATGGCGGGACCGTACCCCAGGTAGGGCAGAGGTAGGGCATGCGAGTTGGCCTACCAGGCGACGCTTCCCGGGTGTCGCCCCATCGGGCGTCCGTCGGGCGGTGGGTCTTGAAGGTTGCCCCCCGGATGGGGTGTAGGTAGGGTCTCGGCCAACCATGTGCTCGGCGCGGCCCGCATGGCGGACCCCGGACGAGGGAGGCGGGCCATGACCGCACTACACGACCACCCCCATCCTTCGCGTTTTCGTGCCACCCGTTGGGCCGCCCTGGCGTTCACCGCCTTGCTCCTGGCTGCCCTGGCGGTGCTGGTGCCGGGATCCCCGGTGCAGGGGTCGGGGTCGGCGGTGGCGTCGGTGGGGGACGTATCGGTCGTCGAGGGTGACACCGGCACCCGGGTGGTGAGGGCACCCCTCACCCTCTCCGAACCCTCACCCGGTCCGCAACGTGTGGTCGTCACCGTCGCTGCAGGCACGGCCACGGTGGGCGTTGATTTCAAGAAGGCTTATTCCAGGACCGTTGCGTTCAAAGCCGGCCAGACCTCCAAGACGGTGTCGGTCGCGGTGCTGCCCGACACCATCGCCGAGGGCGACGAGACCGTCACCGTGACCCTGTCGTCCCCCAGCTCGGGGCTGACCATCGGCGTCGGCACCGCCACGGTCACCATCCGTGACGACGACACCCCACCCCCACC
>NZ_DAIUCK010000075.1:0-16878 GCF_036846205.1 Rhabdothermincola sp.
GTGGTGGTGGGCTGGCGGCCTCGGGCTCGACGTCGTCGTCGTACTCGTCGTCGGGACCCAGCCCGAGGTAGAGCATCGTCTTCTTCCACACGGAAGCCATGGGATCCTCCTGAGCCGCTGCGCACCAGTGTTCCACGCGCGACCCGTCCGACTGCGAACCGGGTCAGGCTAGTGGCCCCGCGGCCTCTCCACGCGCCGGTCGCGGCCCGAAGAGCTCCCGGCCCACCCGCACCATCGTGGTGCCTTCCTCCAGCGCGACCTCCAGGTCAGCCGTCATGCCGATCGACCGCTCGGGGAGACCCAGCTCGTCCGCCAGCGCCACCAGGCGCCGGAACCCCGGGCGAGCCCGCTCCGGCGGGCCCGCGGGCCCCACACCCATCAGCCCCCGGACCTCCAGGCCGAGCTGTGAACACTGGGCGACGAGGCGGGGAGCGTCGTCGATCGGGCATCCGCCCTTCTGAGGCTCCCCCGAGAGGTTCAGCTGGACCAGCACGGCCGCACCGGGCGCACGCCGGGACAGCTCCGCCGCCAGCTCGTCGCGATCGATCGTCTGCCAGCACGAGACCACGGGGGCCAGGGCACGGACCTTGTTCCGCTGGAGGCGCCCGATGAACTGCCACCGGACCTCTCGCGCCAACTCACCGAGCGCGGCGTGCTTGTCGAGGAGCTCCTGCGCATAGTTCTCGCCGATGTCGTGGATCCCGGCCGCGAGCGCCGCTCGCACCGCGCTGACGCCGAACCCCTTGGTCACCGCCACGATGCGCACCTCCCGGTCCGTTTTCGCGGCGATGCGGGAACGGAGCGCGCCCACCCGCGCCGACACCTCCTCCAGGTCGACCTCGGTGCCGCTCATGACCGTCGCTCCATCCACACCGCCAGCGCGTGCCGGCCTGATTCCGCCCGGGCCCGGTGGGAGAACCACCGGTCCCCGCCGCAGGCGGTGCACACGTCCGCGGCGCCGACCAATGCCACGCCGGCCCGGCTGAGCGACGCGGCCACTGCGGTGGGGAGATCGAGCGCCGGGCGGCCGCTCCCGGTCAGGCTCCTGATGCCCGGTCCGAGCGTGCGTACCAGACCGGCGAGGTCGTCGATGCCGAACTCGTAGCACTCCGGATGGATGCACGGCCCCAGGTAGGCGTTGACCGTGACCGCTCCCCTGGCCCGCATCTCGTCCACCGCGGCCCGGAGCACACCACGACTCAACCCTCGCCACCCGGCATGGACCGCGGCGACCACTCCCTCGGGGGACACGAGGGCCACCGGCGCGCAGTCGGCCACGGTCACCGAGGCCACGATCCCTGATGCGCCGGTGACCACGGCATCGGCTTCCGCACCGCACACCTGCCCGGCCGTCGCTGGGTCGTCGATCGCCACGACCGCGGAGCCGTGCACCTGGCGGACCCACGCCCAGGGGAGGTCGAGCACCGACCGGCGGCGGGCTTCGAGCTCCGGTGCGGGCCGGGTGATCGCGAAATCACCGTCGGAGCGCACCGTGAACGACGCCCGGGCCACCTGCCCGCCGGGCAGTGGCACACGCCAGAGCTCGATCACACGCTCGTGGTGGTCGCGCCTACTTCAGGAAGGCGGGCACGTCGAAGTCGTCGTCGCCGCCCTCCAGCCCCAGGTCCTCGTCGTCGCCGCCCCCGGCGAAGACGTCGGTGACGGGGGCCAGGTCCGCGGCCCGGGCCGGCTTGCCCTCGGCGGGCTTGCGATCGGCGTCCCAGCGGTCGAAGCCCGCGGCGATGACCGTGACCCGCACCTCATCGCCCATCTCGTCGTCGATGACGGTGCCGAAGATGATGTTCGCGTCGGGGTGGGCGACCGAGTGGATCACCTCAGCCGCCTCGTTCACCTCGAACAGGCCCAGGTCGCTCCCACCGGCGATGGTGAGCAGGATGCCGCGGGCGCCCTCGATGCTGGCCTCGAGCAGCGGGCTCGAGATGGCGGCTCGGGCCGCGGTGAGGGCCCGCCCCTCACCCGAGCCGTACCCGATGCCCATCAGCGCGGAGCCGGCATCGCTCATGATCATCTTCACGTCGGCGAAGTCGGTGTTGATGAGGCCCGGGGTGGTGATGAGGTCGGTGATGCCCTGCACGCCCTGCAAGAGCACCTCGTCGGCCATCTTGAAGGCATTGAGCACCGAGGTCTTGTCGTTGGAGACGGTGAGCAGCCGATCATTCGGGATCACGATCAGGGTGTCGACCTTCTCTTTCAGGCGCTGGATGCCCGACTCGGCCTGCACGGCGCGCCGGCGGCCCTCGAAGCCGAACGGCCTGGTCACCACACCGATGGTCAGCGCGCCCAGGTTTTTCGCCACCTCCGCGAGCACCGGAGCCGCCCCGGTGCCGGTGCCTCCACCCTTGCCCGCGGTGATGAAGACCATGTCGGCACCCTTGAGGACCTCCTCGAGCTCCTCCTTGTGCGCCTCCGCCGCCTGGCGGCCCACCTCCGGGTCGCTGCCGGCGCCCAAGCCGCGGGTCAACTCCCGGCCGATGTCGACCTTGACGTCGGCGTCACTCATGAGCAGCGCCTGCGCGTCGGTGTTGACCGCGATGAACTCCACGCCCTTCAGGCCGGCATCGATCATGCGGTTGACGGCATTGACCCCACCGCCGCCGACCCCGACGACCTTGATGACCGCGAGGTAGTTCTGCGGAGAACCGGCCATGGCGTTCGTCACCTCCGATTGGGGAGCGCTCGGCTCCACTTTGCTCTTCCTTCGTCGCGACGTGGTGGATGGCGTCCGGTCGCTCGGCCCGCCCCGCGGATCCGAGTAGGGCGACACGTCGAAGAGGCGATCAGCCATGGGGACGCCGCCGGGAGCATGCCCTCGACCAGGCGGGCACAACTCTCAACCTGAGGTCGAGGGTTATGTCAACCTCAGATTTCGGTTGATACTGTACGTCCGGCGAGGGCGGCAGGTCAACCACCGCTGGCTCCCTTCTCGCACGCGCGGTCGCGGGTGATCACCGGCCGGTCGGGCACCCGGACGTCCAGCGTCGCCAGGCAACGGTCGTCCACCTGACCGAACACCGTGCGTAGCGCGAGCACCTTGTCCTCCACCTCGGTCGCCGGGCCGAAGAGCACCTCCCCCGAGGGCAGGACCCGCAGCCGGACCGCGCCGTCGGCCCCCACGACCACCGCCGAGACCCGACTACGGACCCCAGGTGTCAGCGACCGGGCGACAGCCAGCGCCTGATCCGCCGGCCCGCCGAGCCGCTCGCCCACCGGAGCGGCGACCACCCCTTCCAGCACCAGCCAGCCAGGCTCGGCCAGCGGTCCCAGGACCCGACCCTCGGTGTCGACCAGCAACCAGCCCCCGGCGGCCCGATTCTCGACCGCGGCGAGTGGCTGGCGTTCGGTCACCTGGATGGTGACCGTGCCCGACCACGCCACCTGCACGGTCGCGTCGGCGACCCAGGGCAGCGCCAGCAGCCGATCGCGGATCGCCGCGGCGTCGAGGTCGACGAGCTGGTCGCCCGGGGCCACCCCGGCGGCCTCGCGGATCTGCTCCTCCGTGACGTGCTCGCCGCTCTCGATGCGCACTGCGTCGACGTCGAGCAGCGCGGTGCGCGACGCGAACCAGGCGGCCGCTCCCAGGCATCCAACGACCAATGCCAACAGCAGCCATCGGCGGCGGCGCCGGCCGCGATCGCGCTCGACCTGTTCCCGGCGAGCAGCGATCCGGGGGTCGACGGCGACGGGCGAGGGCTGCTCCATGGTTCGTGCGCTCATCAGGCACCGTCCCAGGGCGTGGGATCGAAGCCGACGAGGCGGGTCTCAGGCCGGAGGCGAATCCCCGAATGCCGCTCGACCCGCGCCCTGACCTCCCGCATCAGCCGCTCGATGTCATCGGCGGACCCCCCCTCGTCCGCCTGGATGAAGTTGGCGTGCTTCTCCGACACCCGGGCGCTGCCCATTCTCAGGCCGCGGCACCCGGCGGCGTCGATGAGCCGCCCCGCTGAGTCTCCCTCGGGGTTGACGAATACCGACCCCGCGTTCGCACCCCCCGGCTGGTGCTCCCGCCGCCAGCGGACCACCTCGGCGATCAGCTCCTCGGAGATCGCAACGTCCCCGGGTGCCAGCTGCAACTCGGCCCACAGGACCAGCTGCGACGCGGTGATGCACGAGTGGCGGAACGCGAGTCCGAGGCGGTCGGCGGGCACGACCTCATCCTCCCCCGTGGCGAGATCGAACCGGCGGACCCTCGACAGCACCGCCGCCATGTCGGAACCGTGCCCGCCGGCGTTCATACGCACCGCGCCGCCGATTGAACCTGGCACCCCCACCGCCCACTCGAAGCCGGTCAACCCGCACGCCGCGCTCCGGCGGGCCACCACCGGCAGCAGCGCTCCGCCGCCGGCGCGCACAACGGCCCCGTTGATGTCGATCGTCGAGAACGCCTCCCCCAACACCACCGCCAGCCCTTGGAAACCTCCGTCCGCGACGAGGAGATTCGACCCGTTGCCCACGACCAGGACCTCGACCCCCGTCTCTCGCACCACGGTGGACACGGTCCGGAGGTGCTCCTCGCGCTCGACCCGGACCAGCACCGCCGCGGCCCCACCAACCCGGTAGGTGGTCATCGGCCCCAGCGGCACGTCGCGCTGCCCCAGCGGACCGAGCATCGTCGCCGCCCGCTCCACCGCGGCCGTACGGCCGGACCTCACCTCGACCAGGCCTCCCGCAACTCGTCCGGGACCGAGGTCACATCACCCGCCCCGAGGGTCAGGCACAGGTCCCCGGGCCGCAACTCCTGCTCGAGGAACGCCACGACGTCGGACCGACGCGGCAGGTACACGACCCGGGCCCACGGGTGGGCGTCGAGCACCGCGTGAACGAGCAGCTTGCCCGACACCCCCGGTCTCGGCGCCTCGCCCGCGGCGTAGACGTCGGTCAGCACGAGGACGTCGGACTCGACGAACGCGTCGGCGAAGTCCTGCCACAGCGCGGCCGTGCGGCTGTAGCGGTGCGGCTGGAAGACGCAGACGATCCGGCTCCAGTCACCGTCGCGGGCAGCTGCCAGCGCGGCCCGTACTTCCGATGGGAGGTGGGCATAGTCGTCGATGAACGTCACGCCCCGAACCTCCCCCCGGTGCTCGAACCGTCGGGCCACACCCGCGAACCGCCCCAGGGCGTCAGCCGCTGGCTCGAACGCGGCTCCGAGCAGGAGGCTGGTCACCAGCGCGGCACAGGCATTGCGGGCATTGTGCGCGCCGGGTATGGGCAGATGCACCTTCCCCACCACCTGCTCGCCCGCACAGAGCACGAACGTCGACCCGACCCCCGTGGACACGAGATCGACCATCCGCCAGTCGGCGTGCTCGGCGACGCCGTAGGTGGTCGCGCCGCACGACCGGCCCAGCCGGAACGCCACCGGATCGTCGGCGCAGACGATCCGTGGCCCGCCGGTCTGTGCGAGGAAGCGCCCGAAGGCATCTTGCATCGCCTCCACCGAGCCGTAGAACTCCAGGTGATCGGGCTCGACGTTGGTCACCACCGCGGCCTGGCGCGGCAGCTCGAGGAACGTCCCATCGCTCTCGTCGGCCTCGACGACGAACCAGTCCCCCCTGTCCCAGACCGCCCCGCTGCCGATCTCGTTGACGTCCCCGCCGATGATGAACGACGGGCGCAACCCGGCGGCACGGAGCGCCAGTGCCAGCATGGAAGAAGTCGTGGTCTTGCCATGCGTGCCCGCCACTGCGACGCTTCGCCGGGTCGCGGCGATGGCCGCCAGGATCTCCGCCCGCCGCAGCACCGGGATCCCGCGCTCGCGGGCCACCCGGACCTCGAGGTTGGAGTCGGGCACCGCGCTCGACACCGCCACGTACCCGACGTCGGGCGACAGGTTCTCGGGCGCATGCCCGATGTGCACGTCGATGCCCATCGCCCGCAGCCGCTCCAGACCGGACGACGCCTTGAGGTCGCTGCCCGACACCCGGTGCCCCATGCCCGCGAGCACCGTGGCGATAGCGCTCATGCCGGCACCGCCGATGCCCACCACATGGATCGACGTCTTCACGGTGAGGTCCGGGCGGGGCAGGTCAGCCACGGGCGTGCTCCTCCACCAGGTCGGCGACCCGTTCGGCGGCATCCGGCCGGGCCAGCGAGCGCGCCGCCCGACCCATCCGAGCGACCCGCTGCGGATCGGCCAGCAGGGTTTCGAGCTCCCGCACCAGCCGCTGCGGGCTGAGCTGGTCGTCAGGGACGAGGACCGCTGCCCCTGCGGCGACCAGCGCGGCTGCGTTGGCCGTCTGGTGATCACGCGGGGCGATCGGGAGTGGGACGAGGATGGCCGCCCGCCCCACCTCGGCCAGCTCGGCGACGGTGGTACCTCCCGAGCGCGCGATCGCGAGGTCCGCGGCGACGAGCAGCTCGGCCATGCGGTCTTCGTAGCGCACCGGCTGGTAGACGAGGCCATCGGCGGGGAGATCCGGTACCTGGTGGCCGAACTCCTCCCAGTCCCGGCTGCCGATGACGTGGCGGATCGCCAGGTCACGGCGGGAGGCCAGCCCGGGGATCGCCCCACGGACCGCGGTGTTGATCGATCGGGCCCCGAGCGAACCGCTGAACACGGCCACCACCGTCCGGTCAACCGGCAGCCCCAGGGCCCGGCGGGAGCCGGCGCGGTCGTTCGCGGCAGCAGCCGCCAGCACCTCGGCCCGCACCGGGTTGCCGGTCACCACCCGCCGGGGCAGATCGGTCCCGGGGAACGGGACGGCGCATGCCGCGGCGAACCGCCCGGCCAGTCGGTTGGCCGCACCGGCGCGGGCGTTCTGCTCCATCACCACGATCGGCACCCGGTTGAGGATGGCGCCGGCTACGCAGGCGACGCTCGCATACCCACCCAGCACCACCACCACCCGGGGCCGCAGGCGACGCACGAGGCGGACACCAGCGAGCATCGCCCGCAACAAGCCGCCGACCGCGGCGACGTTCTCTATCGTGATACGCCGCTGCAGCCCCCGACCCGGCAACGCGACGAGGGGGAAGCCTGCCTCGGGCACGAGCCGGGTCTCGATGCCCCGGGTACTGCCGACGAACTGGATGCTGCCGGGCGGATGACCACGTTCCACCAGCGCCCGGGCCAGCGCGATCCCGGGCAGGACGTGCCCAGCAGTCCCACCGCCCGCGATCACCGCGAAGGTCATCGTGCCTGGCGAGCGATGTTGAGCAAGACGCCTGAGGCGGCCATCAGCACCAGCAGCGACGAGCCGCCGAAGGAGACGAACGGCAAGGGGACTCCGGTGATCGGCAGCGCGCCCACCACCGCGCCGATGTTCACGAAGGCTTGAACGAGGATCCAGGCCGTGACGCCGGTGGCGACCAACATGCCGAACCGATCGGGGGCCCGTAGGGCGGTTCGGATCCCGAGCACCCCCAAGGCCACGAACAGGGAGACGACGGTGAACGCGCCGAGCAGCCCGAGCTCCTCGCTGATGATGGCGAAGATGAAGTCGGTGTGGGGGAACGGCAGGAAGCCCCACTTCGCCCGACCTTCACCCAACCCCACACCGGTGAGGCCGCCACTGGCGATGCTCACCTGTGACTGGATCGTCTGGTAACCGGTGTTGAACGGGTCGGCCCACGGGTCGCGGAACGCCATGAGCCGCCGGTAGCGGTACGGCTCGAGCACCGCGGCGATGACGGCGAGCCCAGCGCCGGCGGCGACCACCTTGGCGAGTGGGCGGAGGGGGACCCCGGCGACGAAGAGCATCACGAAGACGACGACCCCGAGGATGATCGTGGTGCCCAGGTTGGGCTGCAGCATGAACAGGACCGCGACCACGGCGAACACCGCCACCACTGGTCGCAGGGACAGGCGGGTGTCGCCGATGCGATCGGCGCGCCGAGCGAGGAGGTCGGCCACGAAGAGGATGACCGCCAGCTTGGCGAACTCGGACGGTTGGATGCGCACCGCCCCGTAGCCCAACCAGCGCGACGAGCCGTTCACATTCACCCCGAGGCCCGGGACCAGCACCAGCGCCAGGAGCACGATGGCGCCGATCAGGATCGGGCGGGTGTGCCGGCGCCACCAGTGGTAGTCCACCCGCATCGCCACCAGGAGGGCCACCGAACCGAGCAGCAGCCACAGGAACTGACGCTGGAACTGGTACCAGGCCGAGCCGTACTCGTAGTAGGAGCTCACTGCGGAGGCGGAGAGCACCATCAGGAGCCCGATCAGATTCAGGATCACGACCAGCGAGA
Organism: Rhabdothermincola sp.; assembly: GCF_036846205.1. NCBI lineage: Bacteria > Bacillati > Actinomycetota > Acidimicrobiia > Acidimicrobiales > Iamiaceae > Rhabdothermincola > Rhabdothermincola sp. The sequence continues at coordinate 8,209 of NZ_DAIUCK010000075.1, forward strand.
AGATGGCAAGGAACAGGTTGGAGCGCTTCCCCACCGGCCGGCTCGGCCGCCGCGGGACCTTCGTGGAGCGCTGGGCCGGCCGTGGCCGCGACGTGCGGATCGCGGTGGTCACCGCCGCACCTCCATCGCTCGGGAGCCGACCATGGCCCTGACCGCATCCTGGAAGGCCGCTCCCCGCTCGTGGTAGGAGCCGAACCAGTCGAACGACGCGCAGCCCGGCGAGAGCAGGACCACGTCGCCGGGGCGGGCCAGCTCGGCCGCTCTCGCCACCACGTCCTCGATGCCGGTGTCGACTTCGACCACCGGACAGATGGCCGCGAACACCCCGCGAACCTCGGGGGCGGCCTCACCCATCGCCACCACGGCCCGGAGCCGGGGGCCGGCTTCGGCCATGGCAGCGAGGTCGAGGCCTTTGTTTCGGCCACCCGCGATCAAGACCACGGACTCGAACCCCGAGACCGCCGCCACCGTCGCGTGGGGCACGGTGGCCTTCGAGTCGTCGTACCACCGCACGCCGGTCCACTCCCCCACCAGCTCGACCCGGTGGGGCAGGCCGCGGAAGTCGCGGAGCACCTCACGGACGGCGTCGATCGCCGCTCCGGCTGCCAACGCGGTGGCTGCCGCGGCGAGGGCGTTGGTCACGTCGTGCGGGAGTGCCCGCCCGAGCTCGCCCACGGCCAGCAGCACCTCGCCGTCCTCGGTGACGAGCTGCTCTCCGATCACCCGGAACCCGGCCGGCTCGCGGACACCGAAGGTGATCGCGCCGCCAGGGGGCAGGTGGCGCATGACCACCGGATCGTCGGCGTTGGCCACCGCGGTCGCTCCGGGAGAGAGGTGCGCCCACAGGCGGGCCTTCGCGGCCTCGTATGCGCCGAGCGACGCGTGCACGTCGAGGTGATCGGGCGCGAAGTTCAACCACGTCGCCACCTGCGGGACGATCCGCTGGGTGTGGCCCAGCCGGAACGACGATGCTTCCACCACGAACACGTCCGCCTCGGCATCGGCGATGGCGGCCACGAGTGGAATGTCGGTGTTTCCCGCGAGCACGGCCCGCCGACCGGACGCGCTGAGCATGGCGGCCACCATGGTGGTGACGGTGGTCTTGCCGTCGGTCCCCGTGACGGCGACGACCGGTCGCGCATCCCATTCCCGCGCCAGATCGAACTCGCTCATGAGCGGTACGCCCTCCTCGGAGGCGATCCGCATGAGCGGATGGCGCTCCGGGATACCTGGGCTGGGGAAGACCGCGTCGACGACCCCGACGATGCGTCGCAGGGTGGCGTCATCGGGTGCGTCCAGCAGCTCCACGCCGAGCAATTCTGCTAGTGAGCGACCAGCCGCTGAGGGATGGTCGTCGGCGGCCAGGACCTGCACCCCGTGCTCGGCGAGCGCGCGGGCCACCGCCCGACCGGTGACTCCGAGCCCGTAGACGAGGGCCACCCGGGGCACGCTCACTCCAGCACCCCCGGCACCGAGAGGAAGTCGGCGTAGAACAGCCCGATCGCGAGGCCGGTGCACAACCCGGCAACGATCCAGAGACGGATGATCACCGTGGTCTCCGGCCAGCCGCCCAACTCGAAGTGGTGGTGGATCGGCGCCATCCGGAAGATCCGACGACCACCCAGCAACCGGAAGGTGCCGACCTGCAGGATGACCGACAAGGTCTCGATCACGAACAGCCCGGCGATCACGGGGAGCAGCAACACGGTGTTCGTCCCCAGGGCCAGGGTGGCCAGCGCCGCGCCGATGGCCAGCGAACCGGTGTCGCCCATGAAGATCTGCGCCGGCGCCGCGTTCCACCACAGGAATCCCACACAGGCACCGAGCATCGAGGCCGAGATCACGCCGAGGTCGAGGTAGCTGTGGTCGCCGTAGATCTCCTCGTGGCGGAACCCGACGAAACAGATGACCACGAACGCCGCGAAGCTGAAGATGGCGGTGCCGGCCGCCAGCCCGTCGAGCCCATCGGTCAGATTGACCGCGTTGGTGGTGGCGAGGATGAGCAGGATCGCCATGGCGGACCACCCCAGCCGGCCGAGGTCGACACCGGGCGAGTCGTAGCGGGTGAACGACAGCGTGGTCGCCACGTTGGTCTGGTCGAGGACCAGCACGACGAAGACCACGGCCACCACGAGGAGCCCGATCATCTTCGTCCGCTTGTTCAGGCCGAGGTTCCGAGCTCTGAAGACTTTGAGGCCGTCGTCGATGAGGCCCACGAGCGCGGCGAGGCCGATGGTGAACATGATGATGATCCCGCGGCGGGTGAACGTCCCGCCGAAGAGGTCGCTGACCAGCCAGCCGAGCCCGGCTGCGCCGACTACCGCCAGACCACCCATCGTCGGCGTGCCGGCCTTGGTGACGTGCCCCGACGGCCCGTCCTCACGGATCGGCTGCCCGATGCCGCGAGCCCGGAGGAACGAGATCAGCAGCCGGGTGCCGAACAAGGACAGCGCCATGGCGATGGCAGCCGCCGCGATCAGCCGGACCACGCTTCACCTCGCTCCCTGCCGATCCGGCGCAGCTCCTCCCGGGCCACCTCCCGATCGTCGAAAGGCACCGGATCGGAACCCAGGGTGATGGTCCGTTCGTGGCCCTTGCCCGCGACCACCACCACGTCACCGGGCTGCGCCGCCTCGAGCGCCCCGGCGATGGCGGCTCGACGATCCGGCTCCACCACGAGCTGGGCGGCGCGGCGCTCGACGGCCCGGTCGAACCCTTCTCTGATCGCGTCGATGATCGCTCCAGTCTGCTCGCCCCGGGAGTTGTCGGCCGTCAGCACTACCCGATCGGCGAGCCGGGCCGCCACCTCGCCCATCGCCGGCCGCTTGCCCGGGTCCCGCTGGCCGCCGCAGCCGAACACCACCACCAGCGAGCCTCCCGCTCTGATCAGGCCACGTGCGGTGCCGAGCACCTGCTCGAGGCCGTCAGGGGTGTGGGCGAAGTCGACCACGACACTGAACGGCTGGCCCTCATCGACGACCTCGAACCGGCCGGGCACCACGAGCGGCTGGCTGAGGCCGCGGGCGATGACCGCCTCGTCGAGGCCCAGCACCAGGCCGGCCCCGGCAGCCGCCAAGGCGTTGGAGACGTTGAAGGCGCCGACAAGGGGGAGGCGGACGAGCTGCCCGCGCCAGCGGAAGGTCGAGCCGCGGAGGCCGAGCTCGAGCTCCTCCACGTCGCCGAGCGAGTAGCCCGTCACCGGGATCTCGGACGCGTCGCGCAGCAGCCTCCCGTGGGGGCTGTCCAGGTTCACCACCGCGACCTCGGACAGCTCGGGGCGGAACAGCCGGGCCTTGGCCTCGAAGTAGGCCTCGACCGTGTGGTGGAAGTCGAGGTGGTCACGGCTGAGGTTGGTGAACACCGCGACCCGGAAGTGCATCCCCGACACTCGCTCCAGCGTGAGGGCGTGCGAGGAGACCTCCATCGCCACGCTGTCGACCCCGCCATCGCGCCAGGCCGCGAGCTGCTCCTGGAGGTCGGGCGACTCGGGCGTGGTCCGCTCACCGGTGAGGGTGCCCAGGATCTCGACGGATCGTCGAGCCTCACGAAGGACGTTGGCGAGCAGCGCGACGGTGGTTGTCTTGCCGTTCGTACCGGTCACCCCCACGACGTCCATCGAGCGGGACGGGTGCCCCCAGAACGTCGCGGCGGCGAGCCCCATCGCCCGTCGCGAGTCGCACACCCGTACCACCGGCACCGGGGCGCCGGGCCTCACCGGGCGCTCGACCACCAGCGCGGCCGCTCCCTTCCCCACGGCCTCCGCCGCGAACGCATGGCCATCGAAGGACGCGCCAGGGATGCAGCAGAACAGGCTCCCCGGCTCCACCCGCCGCGAGTCGTAGTCCACACGGGTGATCTCGACCGACAGATCGCCTTCCGTCCCGCTCGGGTCGAGCTCGCCGATGACCTCAGCGAGGCGCACCGACCGCCACCTCGCGCCCGGCGGGGGAAGCCACCGGCAGATCCGCGGTCGGCCCTCGGACCTTGCCCTCCGGGGTGCGGGCCGACCGCTCGCCGACCGGGGTTCCTCCGGCGGGGACATCCGTGGCGGGGGGCGCGATCGACAGTTCCCGGAGCGCGAAGGTGGCGATCTTCGACCACGCCGGTGCCGCGACCATGCCACCGGTGTAGCCCCCGGCTCGAGGCTCGTCGATGATGACGATGATCGACAGCGCTGGGCGCTCCGCCGGCACGAACCCGACGAAGGTCGACTGGTATTGCGTCACCCCGTTCTGGTCCACGTAGCCGCCGCCGGGTTGGGGCTTGCGCGAGGTGCCCGTTTTGCCCGCCGGCGTATAGCCGTGCACCTGGGCCAACTTGCCCGTGCCGTCGGCGACCACCCGTCGCAGCATCACGTTCATCATGTCGGCGACCGGCTGGGAGAGCACCCGGTGCCCCTCCTCGACCGGGAGCGGGTGCTCGTTACCGTCGGCATCGATCGTCGATCGCACCAGGCTGGGTGGCACGTACACACCCCGGTTGGCGATCGTGTTGTAGGCGAGGAGCATCTGCAGCGGGGTCACGGACACACCTTGGCCGATGGGCACCGTGCCCATCGAAGTCGCCCACCACTGGTCCGGGTTGCTCGGGTCGGGCACCCGCCCGGACTGTTCGTTCGGGAAGCCGAGGGACGTCGGCTGCCCGAAGCCGTACGCCAGCAGCGCCCGGTGGAGCCGGTCCTTGCCGAGCTGCTGAGCGATCTTGATCGTCCCGATGTTGGACGAGTGGGCGAGCACCTCGGCGACGCTCCAGGTCACCGTGCCGTGCGGCTCGGCGTCCTGGAAGGTGGCGTCTCCGACCTTCAGCGTAGGTGGAACCTGCACCATCGTGTCGGGCGACACCAACCCGGCTTCGATCGCCGCGGAGACCGTCACCATCTTCATGACCGAGCCCGGCTCGTAGACCGTGGTCAGCGCGGCGTTGTTGGTACCTGGCACCACGTCGCCGGTCTCGGGGTCCGCGACCATGTTGGCCATCGCCAGAATCTCGCCGGTCTCGGGGCGGCTGACGATGGCGATCGCGCTCTTGGCCTTGTTCGCCGCGACCTGCTCGGCGAGCACCTGCTCGGTCTCGTACTGCAGGGAGCGGTCGAGGGTCAGCACCAGGTCCTGGCCCTTCACCGCCGGCACCTGGTGGTGCTCGCCGAGGGCGATCGTGCGGCCCGCAGGGCTCCGCTCGAACACCATCTTCCCGGGAGTCCCCGTGAGCTGGTCACCGTAGAGCGCCTCGAGGCCGGAGATGCCCACGTTGTCGACATCGGTCGTGCCGAGGATCGAGCGTGCCATGTCGCCCGCGGGGTGGAAGCGCTCCGGCTCCTCCAGGAGTCCGACGCCGGGCAGACCGAGCGCTTCGACCCGATCGGCCACCTCTGCGGGCACCTTGCGGGCCACGTACGCGAACCGCCCCTCCGTCGTCATCCGCTTCTCGATGTCGGCCGGGTCCATGCCCAGGGCATCGGCGAGCTGCGCGGCCGAACCGCTCGGATCGTCGATCAGCGTCGGATCGACGAAGACCGACCTGGCGGGGCGGGACATGGCCAGCTCGACGCCGTTGCGGTCGTAGATCGTGCCTCGCTCCGCCGCGATCGCCTGGACGAACGTTCGCTGCTCGATCCCCACCTCCCGGTAGCGATCGGGGTTGATGACCTGCAGGTCGGTGATCTTGACCAGCAGGAAGGCGAACCCGGCGACCAGCGCACCCAGCAGCCACAGGAATCGCACCCGGTGATCGAGCCGGATGGTGGCGGTCATCGACCGGTGCCGGTCTTCGCCGGTGCCCGAGCGGCAGCGGTCGCCGGGGTCGTGGTGGCGGTCGAGCGCGAGCGGGGCGGTGTGGTCGTGGTCGTCGAGCGCGGCCGCGGCGAGGTGGTGGTCGTCGTCGGGGCAGGGTCCGGCTGCTGGTACGACGCCGCCGCGTCGTCGCCGGGCGAAGGTTCGAGGTAGGTGACCGCGCCGGGGCTGATCATGCCGAGGTCGCGGGCCGCGGTGGTGATCCGCTGAGGCGAGCGGAGCTCGACCAGCGCGAGAGCGAGGTCACGCTGGCGGATCTGCTCCTCCCGGATGCGCCCGTTCAGGTCGTCGAGGGTGCCCTGCTCCTTGATGATGACGGTCTGGAAGGCCGCGAGGGCGAACATGGCCACGAACAGCAACGTGCCAGCGATGGTGCCCACCCGGCCCGGTCGAAGGCGCCGCAGCTCGCCGGGCTCGACGACCCGCAGCGGCGGTCGGGAGCGAGCCTGCTCGCGGGCCGGCGCTCGGCGGGGGGCGGCAGCCGCGGTGCCGGTACGGGGGCTCACGCCGCCACCTCTGCCAGCTTCTCCGCCGCCCGGAGCCGGGCGCTGGCCGACCGCGGGTTGGCCTCGACCTCGCTCGCAGAGGGCTTCCGCGCCCCCCGGCGGAGCAGACGCACCCGGGCCCGAGCCCCGCACACGCAGGGCAGCGCCGGCGGGCAGGTGCACCCCCCGGTCGCCGCCTCCTCGAAGACTCCCTTGACCAGGCGGTCCTCACCCGAGTGGTAGGAGATCACCACGCACCGCCCGCCGGGCGCCAGCACGTCGATGGCCTGCCAGAGCGCTCGGCCCAACACCTCCAGCTCGTCGTTGACCTCGATGCGAACAGCCTGGAAGGTGCGCTTCGCCGGATGGCCGCCACGCCGGCGCGCCGGCGCAGGAATAGCGTCACGCACCACCTCGGCGAGCTGGGTGGTCGTGGACAGCGGGCGTGCGGCCACGATCGCCGCGGCGATCCGCCTCGCGTACCGCTCGTCGCCGTACTGTGCGAGGATCCGCGCCAGCTGCTGCTCGTCGTAGGTGTTCACGACCTCGGCCGCGGTGCGGGTCGTGGTGCGATCCATCCGCATGTCGAGCGGCGCGTCGTGGCGGTAGCTGAAACCCCGCTCGGGACGGTCGAGCTGTGGCGAGCTCACGCCCAGGTCGAACAACACTCCGGTCACCGGCCCGATGGCCTCGTCAGCCACCACGTCGCTCAGCGCATCGAAGCGGGCCTTGCGCAGGCGCACTCGCTCTCCGGCGAAAGCGAGGGTCCGGCCAGCAGCCTCGAGGGCGTCGTCGTCCCGGTCGAGGCCCAGCACCCGGACCCGGCTGTCCCCCTCGAGCAGCACCCTCGTGTGACCCCCTCCCCCGACGGTGCAGTCGACCACCCATCCGGTCGGAACGGACGCGAACAGTGCGGCGACTTCGCGGACCATAACGGGTTCGTGGCCGAAGCTGGTGGATTTCCCCGGCATGCGGTGTCCTTCCATGCCCGCAACGTTCGCTTCGGTGAACCTCGGTGGTCGCTCATCCGCAGCCCCCCGGCAGGCGGGCGCACGTCGGGATGTCTCCCCCGATCGAGCTGGATGGGAAGCGGGCGGAGTAGGGGCCTTCCATCTGCCCGCCGGGAGGCTGCGCATGAGCGATGTGCGAGGTCGGGTCGTGCTCGTTCGAATCGATCCTTTCCGTTCGGAGTGGTGGTTCGTCTCCTCTTCTCGGTGTGGTCGGTGGTGGCTCCGCATGGCCGCCTCACAGGCCGAGGGCACGGACGGCCTGGCTCAGGCTGCCGTCGGCCTGGTTCGCGACCTCGGCCCAGCGGGCCGCGTCCCAGATCTCGATCCGGTCGATCGCGCCGATGACGACCGCGTCACGGCTGAGACCGGCGAAGTCCCGCAGCCGCTGAGGGATGGTGATGCGCCCTTGCGCGTCGGGACGCACCTCGTGGGCGTTGGCCGCGAAAGCCCGCAGAGCCTCCTGCGGCGCCAGGCCGTCGCGGATCTTGTCCTTGAGGCGGCTCGAGACTTCCCGGAAGCCCTCTTCGGTCCACAGGCCGAGACAGGCGTCGAACTGGGAGAGGAAGCCCTTGTCGGCGAGGTGGCTGCGGAACGTCGACGGCAGCACGATGCGGCCCTTCTCGTCGAGCGAGTGCTCAAACGTTCCGACGAACACGCTGCCTTCCCCGCTGCCCTCATGTGGACCCGTCCCCCTCCGGGACTCCCCTACACCCCACTGTGCTCCACTTTATGACACTTCCCTCCACCGGTCAACCGCGGCGCGCCCACGGTGGTTCGTCAGGGATGACGGCTCTCCCAGGTTCAGGGGAAGAGGGTCTGATCAGCGAGGCAGGGCCGCAACGAGGGCCTCGACGACCTCGTCAGGCCCGGCCCCGACGGTGCCCACCTCGATGCGATCGAGCGCGGCGGCGTCGGCCGGATCGCTCAGGACCGGCGCCAACAGCTGCCGATACCAGCTCGCCCGCCACTGCCGGTGGATGAGGCATTGGAACCGCGCCCCAGCACGGGTCCGCCGTTGGGCGAGACCGACCAGCTTCGCCTCACCGGCCACCACCTCGCCGGGCACCAACCCGCCGAAGCACACCGCCCGCCCGAGCCTGGTGCGACAGCGCGGGCCGCCACCCACCACCGCGCCGTCCACTCCGAGGGATGCGAGAGCTCGAACCCACGCCACGCCTAGCCAGCCGAACGAGGCCCCGACATCGTCGTTCCAGAGCGGATCTCCAGCGGGCAGCAGCACGTCGACCCAGACGTGCTCCGACGGAACGAGCAACACCGCCCCACCACCGCTGCGCCGCCGGACCACCGCCACCCCCATCTGGCGCGCCGCGCTGCGGTCCGCAACGCCGTCGGTCTGGGTGCTGCCGAGCACCAGCGCGGGTCCGG
>NZ_DAIUCK010000076.1:0-16855 GCF_036846205.1 Rhabdothermincola sp.
CCCCCATCCCCCGCGTGGCCGAGAGGCACCATCCCCGAGGCGACCGCGGCCGCGGAGCCGCCACTCGACCCCCCCGTGGAGCGGGTGGTGTCCCACGGGTTGCGAGTGGGGCCGTACACCGCCGGTTCCGTCGTGGGCTGCAAGCCGAGCTCAGGGGTGTTCGTGCGGCCGAGGATCACCGCCCCGGCGTCGCGGAACGATCGGGTCAGGTAGCTGTCGTGCGTGGCCCGGTACCCCAGATCACGCAGGTGGCGGGTACCCCCGTGGTAGGGGTCACCAGCGGAGAAGCCGTCGAGGTCCTTGAGTACCATCGGTACCCCCCGCAGCGGGCCGTCGGGCAGATCGGCCGCCGCCTCCCTCCTGGCCTCTTCGAAGCGGGGATGGATCACCGCGTTGAGCTCGGGGTCGAGCTTCATCACCCGCTCGATCGCCGCGTCCACGAGCTCGAGCGGCGTGACCTCCCCGCGACGCACCAACTCAGCCTGGGCCGTCGCATCCAACCGGGCCAGATCGTCAGTCATGGGCTCACACTAGGACGCTCGGCGCGTCCGCTCCCGGCCGTCTCACCTAGCGACCTGCCCGTGTTCCGAGACGCTCGGCCACCGCCTCCTCGATGCACGCCGCCGTCTCGCGCCTGGAGCGCTCCTCACCGAAGCGCTCCACCAGCGCCACGGTCGGCACCCGCTGGTCCATCCCGTCGAAGACCTCGCCGACCACCGCCAGCGCCGGCACGCCGGCCGCGGCAGCCAGCTCCACCACCCCGCCGACCACCTTGCCCTCGAACGACTCCCGGTCGAGGAACCCTTCGCCGGTCACCACCAGGTCCGCGCCCTCGATCTTCTCCTCCAACCCCACTTCCTCCGCCACCACCTCGAAACCGAGTCGCAGCTCCGCGCCGATCGCGGCGAGGCCACCGGCGAGTCCTCCGGCGGCCCCCGAGCACGGGATGGCCGACACGTCGATCCCGTACTCGTCGAGGTACACCTGCACCAACCGCTCCAGGCGGCGGCGCAGCAGCTCCACCTGGCGGGGCGTGGCTCCCTTCTGCGGCGCGAAGATCTCGGCCGCGTCGACGAAGGTGGTGGTGACATCGCAGGCAACCACCAGCTCGACCCCCCGCAGACGCTGCGACGGGTAGAGGGCTCGCAGGGCACCCAGCCCACCGTCAGTGGTCGCCGAGCCGCCGACCCCGACCAGCACCCGCCGAGCCCCGGACTCGAGCGCAGCCAGGATCAGCTCACCGGTGCCGTAGGTCGAGGCGGCCATCGGGTCGTTGCCCTCCGGTCCGCCGGCCAGCGCCAGGCCGGATGCCGCCGCCATCTCGATCACCGCCGAACCTCGCTCGAGACGCCAACCGGCCTCGACCGGGTCGCCGAGCGGGCCGGTGACGGTGGTGCGGCGGTTGGCCCCGCCGAGCACCTCGAGGAAGCCCTCGCCCCCGTCCGCCATCGGGCACTCCACGCACGACCCTCCGGTTGCCGCAACCGCGCGGGCGATGGCCCGTGCCACCTCGGTCGCGGTGGCCGTGCCCTTGAACTTGTCCGGCGCCGCGACGACGTGCATCCATTCATGGTGGCCGAAATCCCGGCACGATGGCGGGCGGGACGCTGCGGGTAGGGTCCGGGTCCGTGTCTGAGCGACCCGTTGTCCTCGTCTCGAACCGCGGTCCGCTGTCGTTCGACGTCCGCGACGGCGAGCTGGTCGCCAGACGGGGCGCGGGAGGGCTGGTGTCGGGCCTCGCTCCGCTCGTCGCCGGCACCGACACCCGGTGGCTGGCCGCCGCCATCTCCGAGGGCGACCGGCTCGCGGCAGCGCGCGGCGCGCTCGACGCGGAGGGGTTCCACCTCCGGTTGCTCGCCTTCGATGCCGAGCAGTACCGGCTGGCCTACGACGTGGTCTGCAACGCGACGCTGTGGTTCCTGCACCACGGGCTGTTCGACCTGCCCCGCCGCCCCGTCTTCGACCGCCACTGGCGCAAGGCGTGGGATGCGTACCGGGAGGTGAACCGCACGTTCGCCTCGGCCGTCGCTCAGGAAGCTCCCGAGGGGGCGGCCGTGCTGGTGCAGGACTACCACCTCACCCTGCTGGCGACCGAGCTGCGCCGCACCCGCCCCGACCTGCAGCTGGTGCACTTCTCACACACGCCGTTCGCCGGACCGGAGCTGACGCGGATCCTGCCCACCGACATCGCGACCGAGATGCTCGCCGGTCTCACCGCTCATCACGCCTGCGGGTTCCATTGCGCGCGCTGGGCCGACGCGTTCGTCGCCAACTGCCGGTCGCTGCTCGGCGTCGATCCGAACACCTTCGTGGCGCCGCTCGGTCCCGACCCCGACGACATCCGCGGGGTCGCCGCCTCCGTACGATGTCAGGACGCGTTCCGCCAGCTCGACGAGTTGGTGGGGAATCGCCGGTTCGTGGTGCGCATCGACCGCATGGAGCCGTCGAAGAACCTGCTGCGGGGCTTCGAGGCGTTCGACGAGCTCCTTGACCGGCACTCCGAACTTCGCGAGCAGGTCGTGTTCGGTGCGTTCTGCTATCCCTCCCGCGAGGCGCTGCCCGAGTACGTCGCGTACCGCTCGGAGGTCGAAGCCGCCGTCGGCGCCCTCAACGCCAAGTGGGCCACACAGGGTTGGCAGCCGGTGTGGCTGGATACCTCCGATGACTTCCCCCGGTCGGTCGCCGCGCTCCGCCGCTATGACGTGCTGCTCGTCAATCCCATCCGCGACGGTCTGAACCTGGTTGCCAAGGAGGGGCCCTTGGTCAACGAGCGTGACGGACTGGTGGTGCTGAGCACCGAAGCGGGGGCGTGGGACGAGCTGGCCGGCGCAGCCCGAGAGGTCAATCCGTTCGACGTGTCGGCGACTGCCGACGCGCTGGCCGAGGCACTCGCGGCCACCCCTGAGGATCGTCGCGACCGATCGATCGAGCTCCGGCGGCGGGCGGGGACACGTACCCCGGCGGACTGGCTCAGGGATCTGGTGTCAGCGGCGGGCTGAGTCCCGCAGGTACTCCGCCAGCTCGAGCACGGCCTTGGGGCTGTCGACCACCGCGTCGGCACGGTCGATCAGTTCGGTGGCCTCCTCATTGCTGTGCACCGCGATGCGCAAGGTGTACTGCCCTTCCTCGGCGAGCGTGTCCAGCGCGTCGAAGGCATGGAGATCACCCAGGTCGTCGCCGATGAAGCACACGGCTTCGAGGCCCTCGGCCAACTCCAGCAGTGCCGTGCCCTTGTCGGCGGGGATCGGGGGGTGCAGCTCGTAGGACATACGCGCCGGGCGGCACTCCAGTCCGGAGCGCAATGCCTGCTGCTCGGCAAAGGCTCGCACCTTCGGGGCCAGCCGGGGGCGGGTGCGGTAGTGCAGGGTGAGTGAGAGGCCCTTTGACTCCACCTTCATCCCGGCCGGGCCCCGCGCCCGGGCGATGGCGGCCACGTCGTCGATGACTTCCCGCCACGCGCCCCCGAGCGGGTGGTCGCGGCGCTCGCCACCGTAGAGGGTCTCCAGCCCGTAGATGCCGGCCAGCAGCACGGAGTGGGGGAAGAACTGCTCGAGGAACGACACCGGGCGCCCCGACAGGATGCCGACCCGACCGTAGATCGACGCCAGCTCGTCCAGCACCTCGACGGCGCCATCGAGCGGGATGGCCTCGTCGGGATCGCTGACGATCTCCGACAGCGTGCCGTCGAAATCCATGAAGATGCCCGCGGCTGCCGGGTTGCGGACCAGGGGCTCGAGGGCCTCGATCGGCACGCCACCGGCGCTCACATGAGTGAAGGATACTGACGCCGGTGGGGGGATCCGTGGCGGGCGGGTGCGTCATGGAGCACGGTCACGCCTTGTCGGACCCGATGACGACGAGGACCGTCGCACCGTTGAGCGCCACCGGGGGCGACCCCGGCATGGCACTCACCGAACCGGCACCGAGACCCAGAGCACGGGCGACGGCCTCGGCCTCGGCCTGCCAGCCCGGCGTGAAGTACACGGCACTGGTGGCCTGGCTGGGCGCGTTCGCGGTCTCCACCGCCGTGTAGCCAGCCGCGACCAGCTTCTCCTTGTTCGCCCCGGCCACACCGGTGGCCCCCGAGGCGTTGGCGACGAGCACCTTGACCTCGGCGGGTGCTCGGGCCGCGACCGTCGTGGTGGTCTGGTCGGTGACGGGAACGGTCGAGGTGGTGGTGGTCGTGTCCCGAGCGGGAGACCTGGTCTCGATCACCCCACCTTCCTGGTCGAGTCCCTTGAGCAGCAGCAGGAACCCGACGAGCACCGCCACCCCGATGAGCACCGCGCCGACCGTGGTGGCTCGGGCATCGTCATCGGCCGGCGGAGGGGAGGCAGAGCCCCCGGGCATCGTCACCGCCCTGGTGGCTCGCTGGCCTGATAACCCTCGTGGCGGGCCCGGCGGCGGCGATCGCGCAGCCGGCGGAGCCGGCGGACCACGAGCGGGTCGTAGTCGTACGCGGCATCGGACTCGAGCAGCTCGTTGAGGATCTGGTAGTAGCGGGTCGCCGACAGCTCGAACTTCTCACGGATCAGGGCTTCTTTCGGACCCGACTCCGACCACCAGGAGCGTTCGAAGTCGAGGATGGCCCGGTCGCGATCGGTGAGTTCCATTCCGCCGATCCTTCCCTCCGAGGACCTCGATTGCAAGGACCCTCGGACCGGTACGATCGACGCCCGCGCCCGAGTAGCTCAGCTGGTCAGAGCAGCTGTCTTGTAAACAGCAGGTCGTCGGTTCGAATCCGACCTCGGGCTCCACCGGCGAGCGACCAGCCGGCTCGAGGGCTGATCGGCGACACGCCACTACGCTCTGCCTGACATCGACGTCAGGGAGCTGGGTTGACCGAGGTCTCCATACAACCGGAGTTCTTCCAACTCGACGCCGGTGACGGGCGCCCGGCACTGGTGGGCACGTCCTGCCGATCCTGCGCGAGGCGGTCGTTCCCGCCATCGTCCACCTGCTCCTGGTGTGGCAACGAGCAGACCGACACCGTGCAGCTCTCCCGCACCGGCACGCTGTGGGGCTGGACGGCCGTCACCGCCGCACCGCCCGGCTACCGGGGCCCGGTGCCGTTCGGCTTCGGCGTGGTCGAGCTACCCGCCGACGGCATCCGCGTCATCACTCGAGTCGCGGTGTCCGACCCGGACCAGCTCCATCACGGCCAACCCGTCGAGTTGGTCGCCGACGTGGTGCACACCGACGAAGAGAGCGGGGCGACCGTCGTGTCGTGGGCCTTCGCCCCCACCGACCACCAGGAGGCGCGCTGATGGGCGAGCCGGTGGTCGAGATCGCAGGCGTGGGCCTGCATCCTTTCGGCCGCTTCCCCGACCGATCCGTCACCGAGCTCGGCATCCACGCCGTGCGGGCCGCGCTCGACGACGCCGGCATCACGGCGCGCCCTGCGTTCCAGGCCGCGTTCTGCGGCACCGTGTACGCCGGGGTTGCCGCGGGCCACAAGGTGCTCACCGCGCTCGCGCTCACCGGGTGCCCCATCGTCGACGTCGAGGCGGGGTGCGCGTCGGGGGCGGCCGCGTTGATGCTCGCCGCCGGCGCCATCCGAGCCGGACAGTACGAGACCGTCCTCGTGTTCGGGATCGAGAAGATGCCCAAGGGCATCATCCGCTCGACGTTCTTCGAACCGTGGCGTGAGGAAGCGGGGCTGGCCGCCACCCCCGCCTACTTCGCGCTGCGGGCCCAGCGGTTGATGCGCGAGTCCGCGCTCACCAAGGACGACCTGGCAGCGGTGGTGGTGAAGAACCGGGCCAACGGGGCAGCCAATCCCAACGCCATGTTCCGCACTCCGGTCACGGCCCGAGAGGTGCTCGGGTCGCGGGTGGTCTGCGAGCCCCTGCACCTGTGGATGCTCTGCTCACCCAACGAGGGAGCCGCGGCGGTCGTGCTCCGACGTGCCGAGGGCGCCTCGGTCCATCGCCCTCGAGTGGCGGTCCGGGCCGCCACGCTGCGGTCGCACCTGCCGGGCAACGTGCTGGGGGAGGCGACACCGCTGGCCGGCCTGGTCGACGACCGGGACATCCCCTCGCCAACCACGCTGGCCGCGGATGCGGCTCACGAGGAGAGCGGCATCGGACCCGATGAGGTCGACGTCGTCGAGTGCCAGGACACCGATGCCGCCCGGGAGCTGCTCGCGTACGAGGAGCTCCGCCTGTGCGCCCCGGGCGAGGCGGGATCGCTGCTGGCCTCAGGGGAGGTGCACCTCGGCGGTCGCCGGCCGGTGAACCCCAGCGGCGGCCTGCTCGCCAAGGGCGAGCCGCTGGGGGCGTCCGCGCTGGGGCAGGTGGTTGAGCTCACCCTCCAGCTCCGGGGCCGAGCCGCCAACCAGGTGGACGGCGCCCAGGTCGGGCTGGCCCACACGGTCGGGCGGGGTGCCAATGCGTCGGTGGTGATCCTCAGCCGCTGACTCGACGCGGACGATGCGTCCTCATCCGCCGGTCGTGGTGGGGAAGAGGTTCGAGCAATCGTCCGACGCCACCTTGTCGCCAACCTTGGAGGTGGCCCCGAAGGACAGGTAGTTCGCGATCGGCGGCAATGACCCGGCGGGCACCCGGAACGACAGCGTGTCAGCAGCCACGGCGGGCTCGATGGGGATCGGTCGCCGCTCCTCCCGCTGCGACCAGGTGATCAAGGTGACCGTCCAGGTCGAGGTGGTGTCGTCGCGGGAAGCCCGCAGCTCGAAGCTGAACGGGCCGAACGGGTCGCCCTGCGCCACCACGAACGTCGGTGAGGACACGGCGGCGATGTCACCGTTGGTGACGAAGCGCACCACGAGCTGGTCGCTCTCGAGCGAGGCGGATGCCGTGGCGAGGTCGATCCCCTCAAGCCCGTCGGTGCCGGCCTCCATCCCCGGGTCCCGCGCGAGATCGTTCAGGGGATCGGAGCAGGTGTCGCCCGTGGACGAAGGGGGAGTGGGGGAAGGTGGCTGGCCCGCCTGCTGGTCCTCGGACCCGGTTCCCGACGCGCACGCCCCGAGCAGGCAAGCGAGCAGCCCACTCGCCAGGACGACCCGCACCTTGCTCACCATCACGCTCCCTCGGTCGACGGCTACCGGCCTGCCATCTTCGCGTCCGTCATGGCTCAGCCGGTCGCGAGCCGCCGGCGGGCCACCTCATAGCAGGCGAGCGTGCCAGCCGCGGCCACGTTGAGTGAGGCCAGGTTCCCCAGCAGGGGGATGCTCACCACCAGGTCGCAGCGTTGGCGGACGAGGCGAGACAGACCGGCGCCTTCCGCCCCGAGGACCAGGCATACCGGCTCGTCACGGATGGGCAGTTCGAACAACGGCCGATCACCAGCGGCGTCGAGCCCGAGCACCCACACCCCCAGCTCGCGCAGCCGCAGGATGGCGGCTGGCAGCCCCCCGACCAGCGTCATGGGGAGGTGCTCCACCGCCCCGGCGGCCGCCTTGGTCACCATCGGGGTGATGTGCACCGCCCGATGGCGGGGCAAGACCACCCCGGTGGCCCCGGCACACTCCGCGGAGCGGAGCAGCGCACCCAGGTTGCCCGGGTCGGTCACCCCGTCGACCGCAACCAGGAACGGCGCTCGGCCAGCGGTCGGCACCGCCAGCTCGTCGAGATCGACCTCCGCGAGGGGAGCGGCGCGCGCGATGACTCCCTGGGGGGCCTCCGTGCGGGCTTCGGCCGCCAACCGGCGGCGGGAGATCTCTCGCACGGGGACGCCCTCCGCCATGGCCAGGTCGGCGAGGTCCTGCAGCGACCGGAGGTCCTCGACGTCGGCCGCGATGAGCACCTCGCGCACTCGACGACGCCCGGCCACCAGCAGCTCGCGTACCGCCTGGCGACCCTCGACCTGCTCACCACCCAGCCCCCGCTCACGGGGGCGCCGCGGCATGGTGCGGGATGCCTTGCCCGACCCACCGCCCGAGCGACCGCCGCCCGAGCGACCCCTGCGAGGCCCCGGCCGTCGAGCGCGGCTCACGAGACGAGCACCGCGACGGCCCAGCAGGCGATGCCCTCCCCCCGACCGATGGCACCGAGCCCCTCCGCGCGGTTGGCCTTCACCGTCACCGGGGCGCCCACCGCGGCGCTGAGCCGCTCCTGCATCGCCGCCCGGCAGGGCGCCAGCTTCGGCCGCTCGCAGACCACCGCGCAGTCGACGTTGCCGACCATCCAACCTCCGCCCCGCACCAGCTCGGCCACCTCGGCGAGCAACGCCATCGAGTCTGCACCACGCCATCGCTCGTCGGTGTCGGGGAAGTGCGCGCCGAGGTCACCGAGCCCCGCCGCGCCGAGGAGCGCATCCGCGCAGGCATGCGCCACCACATCGGCATCGCTGTGACCGGCGAGCCCTCGCTCGCCGTCGAAGCGGACCCCCCCGAGGATCAGCAGGCGTGCGGGATCCTCGCTGAAGGCGTGCACGTCAAAGCCCTGCCCCACCCGGACGGCCATCCCCGCAACCTAGCAAGCGCTCTTGCCGGCACCTCGCCGCTCGCGGGGCCCGTACGGCCAGCTCGGCTCACGTCAGATGGAGTGCCGCGATGCGCAGGTCGTCGGCGAAGGTGATCTTGAGGTTGCGGGGGTCGCCAGGGACCACCACCACGGTCGAGCCGAGCTCCTCCACCAAGGCAGCGTCGTCGGTGGCCTCAGGCTCCCCCCGATGGGCCTCCCGCAGCACCCCGGCCCGGAACGCCTGGGGGGTCTGTACCGTGACCAGCTCCGCCCGGTCGAGGGTCTCGCGCACCCGTCCCCGGTCGTCCACCCGCTTGACCGTGTCGGTGAGCGGTATGCCCGGCACCGCACCGTCCGCCCCCGCGGCCACCCGTCCGATGACCGTGTCGAACAGCGCCGCGCCCGCCAGGGGTCGGGCCGCGTCGTGGACCACCACGATCTCGGCATCGTCGGGCACGACCCGCAGCCCCGACCGCACGGATGCCGACCGGGTGGCACCACCGACCACCACCGCGTCCACACCTGGCTCGGGGGCGCCGGCGAACGCCTCCGCCACCACCAGCACCACACCGTCGCAGGTCCGGCGAGCGGCGTCGATCGACCAGTCGAGCACTCGCTGGCCGCCGAGGTGCTCGTACTGCTTGGGGGTGTCCGAGCCGTACCGGGTCGCCTGGCCGGCCGCCAGCACGATCGCCCACACGCGCACGGGCTCGGGCCCCACGCCCTACGCCAGCGCTTCGTCGAGCTTGGCCTCGGCCTCTTCCTGGCTGACGTCGATGGCGAACGTGAGCTCGGAAACGAGGATCTGCCGGGCCTTGGCCAGCATCCGCTTCTCGCCCGCGGACAGGCCTTTGTCCTTGTCCCGCAGGGAGAGGTTCCGCACCACCTCCGCCACCTGGTAGATGTCGCCGGACTTCAGCTTCTCGACGTGATTCTTGAACCGCCGGGACCAGTTGGTGGGCATCCGCGCTTCCTTCTTGCGGAGCACCGCGAACACTTCCTCGACTTCTTCGTCGTTGATGACCTCGCGCAGACCGACTTCTTCGGTGTTGTCGGCGGGGACCATCAAGGTGAGATCGCCGTAGGCGAGGCGAAGCACGAGGTACTCCCGAACTTCGCCGAAGGCTTCCTTCTTCTCCCTCCTCTCCACCACCGCCGCACCATGATGCGGATAGACGACCTTGTCACCGACGTCGAACGGCATAGCACTCCCGGGAGTCGAACGGATCGGTCAACGGGAACGCGCCCAGGGTAGGGACGCCCGGGATCGACGAACAAGTGATCCGAGCGCCTCACGCCCCCTCCTCGTGCCGGCGCACCGCGATGCGCAGTCGGCGGTGGGGCGAGCCGATCGCCCCTCCGCTCGGCCGCCGGGCAGGTCCCCAGGCACTACCATCGCTCTCGTGGTCGACCGGGCACTGCTCACCGACGTCGAGCTCTTTCGCGGCATCGCTCCCGAGGATCTCGAGAAGCTGGTCGAAGCGGCCGAGGACCGGACATTCAGCCGGGGCGATGTGCTGTTCAGCGAAGGAGACGACCCAGCCGAGCTGTTCGTCGTCACCTCGGGTCGGATCGCCATCGCCAACAAGTCCGTCGATGGACGGGAGTCGGTGATGGCGCTGATGGAGCGGGGTGACCTGTTCGGGGAGATGCCGCTTTTCGATGGCCTGACCCGCTCTGCGGAGGCCCGAGCGCTCGAACCCTCGACGGTCATCGCCATCCCCTACGCGCCGCTGCGCGCGCTCTACGAGTCACAGCCAGAGCTGCTCTGGAACGTCGTGGCCCTCCTGGCGGGCCGACTCCGATCCACCGACGAAGCACTCGCCGACTCGGTGTTTCTCGACGTCACCGGCCGCACGGCCAAACGACTACTCGAGCTCGCGGGCGACGAGGACGAGTTCTCGATGCCGATCACCCAGGAGGAGCTGGCCGGGATGGTCGGCGCCTCCCGGGAGCGGGTCAACAAGGCCATCGCCTCGTTCGTGCGACTGGGCTGGATCGAGCAGGCCGACCGCCGTTACCGGATCACCAACCGCGAGCAACTCACCCGCCGCGCCCGCTGAGCGGGCTCCCCCGGCCCCGGCCACCTCCATGCTGCACCCCCGCGTCTTCAACCGCTCGGCCCGTTCCGTTCTGGCATGCAAACGCGTGAAGGCGAACAGTCCGGGATCAGCGACTCAGGACGACGCTCCCAGGAACGCCAGCACCTGACGCCAGGCGTCCGCGGCGTCCTCAGGGCGGTGGGCGGGACGGCTCGGATCGTGCACGAAGCCATGCTCGGCGCCCTCGTAGCGCACCACCCGCACCCTCAGGTCCTCCAACGCCGCCACGTCCTCGGGAGGGGTCCAGGGATCCTCGGTGCCGATGATCGCCATGGTCGGGCATCGGGTCGGCGAGGCCAGCGCGTCGAGCGGCTCTGCCTGCGAGGGGCTCCGCCACTGCTCGGGCACTCGGATCATGCCGTAGAACGCCGCGGCCCGGGTGAAGCGCCCGGTACCTGCAGCCTTCAGCGTGTACATGCCCCCCAGGCAGAAGCCGATGACCCGGACCTCCGGAGCACCGGTGGCGTCGGCCGCGGCGGCGGCATCGCCGAGCACCCGGTCGTCACGGAGATCGCCCACATGCTGGAGCCGCCACTCGAGGGGCTCGTCGGCGTGACCGGGCCACAGGTCGAACGCGCACACCGCCCACCCCGTCTCGTCCGCCAACCGAGCCACGAGCTCGTCGAACAGCGGGCGCAGACTCATGATGTCGGGGATCACGACGAGCCCACCTGAAGGTGGGTCACCACCGGGGACGACGAGTTCGGCCTCCGTGCCGCTCGGCAACTCGATCCGCATGGGTCGTGTTCTAGTCGCGACCGCCGGGCCCAGGTGATCCGAGCGCGATCCGCCGCGGACGGGATCGGTCAGGCGTAACGATCGAGGATGCTGGTCTCCGCCAGCCGCGACAGGCCTTCTTTGATCGCCTTCGCCCGCGTCGCGCCGACACCCTCGACGTCGTCGAGATCGTCGATGGTGGCTCGCATGATCTTGGAGAGGCTCCCGAAGCGGTCGACGATGTGATCGACCACCGACTCGGGCAACCGCGGGATGCGCGACAGGAGCCGGTAGCCCTTGGGTTGGATCGGGGCGTCCAGATCGGTGACCCCTTCTGGGAGGTGGAGGACCTCCGCCACCCGCTTGAGGTCACCGAGCTCTTCCGTGTCGAGCTCGGCCAGCCCCGCCAGAGCCTCCTCCAGGTGCCAGCTCGCGTCCTCGTGGAAGTAGTCGAGCAGCACCAGTCGACGATCGTCCTCAACGCCACCGAGCACCTCCTCGAGCTGGAGCCGCACCAGGCGCCCGTCCGTGCCCAACTCGATGATGGCGTCTTCGATCTCGTCCGCGATCCGCAACACCATCTCGGTGCGTTGGAGGAGCATCACGACGTCCCGGATGGTCACGACGTCCTCGATCTCGTTGGTCGACAGGTGAGCGGACACCTCGTCGAGACGCTGCTTGTAGCGCTCGAGGGTCTGCAGCGCCTGGTTCGCCCGATCGAGCAGCCGGGTGACCGGCACGAGCTGGTGCTTCTCGGCGCCCATGTAGACCGCGATGATTGACATGTCCTCGGAGACGGAGATCACCGGAACGTTGATCGATCGGGCGACTCGCTC
The DNA here is from genome assembly GCF_036846205.1 of Rhabdothermincola sp. Taxonomy (NCBI): domain Bacteria; kingdom Bacillati; phylum Actinomycetota; class Acidimicrobiia; order Acidimicrobiales; family Iamiaceae; genus Rhabdothermincola; species Rhabdothermincola sp. The sequence continues at coordinate 12,079 of NZ_DAIUCK010000076.1, forward strand.
CGCGGTGCGATGGCGGGTACCGGTCTCCGACGTCGGGACGTTCGGGTTGGGCACGAGGTGCACGTTCGCTCTCGCGATCCGGCTGGCATCGCGAGCGAGGATGATGGCCCCGTCCATCTTGGCCAGCTCCGAGAGGCGCTGAGGGCTGAACGCGGCGTCGAGGAGGAAGCCTCCCGAGCAGATGTTCAACACCTCGGGACCGTCGCCCACCACGATGAGCGCACCCATGCCGGCCTGGAGGATCCGGTCCAGCCCCTCTCGGAGGGGTTTGCCAGGGGCCACCGCGGCCAGCGCGTCGTGCAGCGCCTCGCTGCGCCTGCGGGTCACGGCGGAAGTCTAGTTCGGGATGATCACTGATCGCCGCGGTGGACAGTCCGGCACCGCCCGCCGCTCAGCCGAGGAAACCAGGATCTCAAGGCAATGGGATCCCGGCGAGTGCGATGGCCTCACCCACCGTCGTGGCTCGCAGCGCGTGCAGGCCCGGCGGCGGGTCGGGAGCGTGCCGCGGCACGATGGCCGCCGTGAAGCCCAGCCGGGCCGCCTCGGCCAGCCGACGCTGACACTGGTTGACCTGGCGCAGCTCACCACCGAGACCGATCTCCCCGCACACCACGACCTCGGATGGCACCGGCTCCCCTGCGAGGGAGCTCATGATGGCCAGCGCGACCGCGAGATCGGCACCTGGTTCGCAGACCCGCACCCCGCCGATCGCCGACGCGTACACGTCAGCTCGACCGAGCGGGGCGCCGACCCGCTGCTCCAGGACCGCCACCACCGTCGAGAGCCGGCCCCTGTCGACTCCCTGGGCCGCCCGTCGGGGCGCCGGGGCTTGCCCGTCCGGGCCGACGAGCGCCTGGATCTCGACGAGCAGTGGGCGGTGCCCGTCGAGCATCGGCACCACCACCGATCCCGGTACCCCGGCACGGCGGTCGGCCAGGAAGAGCCGGCTCGGGTCCGGTACGGCACCCAGACCCGCGCCGGTCATCTCGAACATCCCGAGGCGGTCGGTCGGACCGAAGCGGTGCTTGACCACCCGCAATGCTCGCAAGGCGTGGTGGCGCTCTCCTTCGAACGACAGCACGGTGTCGACCAGGTGCTCGACCACCCGGGGGCCGGCGAGCGCACCGTCCTTCGTGACGTGCCCGACGAGGATCGTGGCCAGGGCGCGCGCCTTCGCCTCGCGCACCAGCGCCGCTGCGCACTCCCGCACCTGGGTCACCGAACCCGGAGCCGACGCGGAGTCGGGGTGGTGGAGCGTGTGGAGCGAATCGATGATGAGACAGTCGGGCGAGACGGCGGCCACCTGCGCCACCACCGCGGGAACCGCGGTCTCCGCGGCCAACCACAGCGTCGGCGTGATGGTGTCCAACCGCTCAGCCCGCAGCCGGACCTGCTGCACCGACTCCTCCGCCGACACGTAGAGCACCCTTCTCTCCGCTCTGGTCATGGCCGCGGCGACCTGGAGAAGCAACGTCGACTTGCCCACACCGGGCTCCCCGCCCACCAGGGTCACCGAGCCCGGGACCAGACCCCCACCGAGCACCCGGTCGACCTCGGGGACGCCGGTCGGAACCGAGTGCCACGCCTGAAGGTCGACCTCGCCGATGGGGACGGCCATGGTCGTCGCGGCGTGCTCGCGGTCACCGGACGGTGATCCGAGCTCCTCGACCAGCGAGTTCCACTCCGCGCACGACGGACACCGACCAACCCACCGGGGTGAGGTGCCACCGCAGACCGAGCACCGGAACACCGTCTTGACCTTCGCCATGCTCCCGAACCTAACGAGTGGGTGTGACACTCAGGATGGGTCGCAGGGGTTGGACGCTGGCCGCCGGCGGTGAACGGAGCGGAGGCAACCTATGCTCCGGCCATGCACTCGATCGTCCACGAGCTCACCATTGCCGCGCCCCCCGAGCGGGTCTTCCGGGCCCTCACCGATACCACCGAGCTGGGCCGCTGGTGGGGAGGCTCGATCACCGGCGAGGTGCGAGAAGGCGGTGAGCTGCGATGCGAAGGCGACCGACCCCTGCACCTGCGGGTCGACACGCTCGACGCACCGGAGCTGGTCCACTTCGACGTGCTCGATGGGCCTGAGGAATGGACGGGCACCCAGATCGCGATCCGGGTCGAGCCCGACCCCGAGGGTTCGGCCAGCGTCGTGCGGTTCTGGCACGGGGGGTGGGAGTACGACGACGGCAGCCTGCCGCGGGTCAGCTTCGGCTGGGCGCTCGATCTCGACGCGCTCCGCCGCTCCATCGAGGGCTGAAGCCCCCGCGCGCCACCCAGCCGGGGAGCGTCAGGCCCGCACCCGGCGGAACGCCCGGCGCAGCGCGACCACCGCCACCAGACCCGCCGCGGCCACCAGCACCCAGACGAGCAGCACCGCTGCCTTGCTGTTCACCGTGGACGACGCGTCGATCGACGTCGGGTGCTCGTCGTCGAAGCTGGCGACGTAGGACTTGGTGCTGGCGTTGGGCAGCGCCACGTTGACCCGGAACTCGACCATGTCGGCCACCCGCTGGCCCTCCTCCCGCTCGATCGCCGCCAGCGTCCCCCCGTACGGGTCACCCCCGAGCGCGGCCGCGAGCTCCGCGTCGCTGAAAGCCTCGGGCCCCGCGGTGAGATCCACGGTCCCCTCGACCCGGTAGGTCGTGCCCAGGACCCCCCCTTCCTTGCCCACCGTGAAGCCGCGGAATGCCCCGTCCGGGCCCGTCAGCTCCGAGAGCACCGCGGTTGCCTCCGCTGGATCGTCGAAGGACTTACGAGCCCGGACCCAGGTCAGACCATCGGGTTCCTTCTGCGGCTCCGAGATCTCCCAGCCCACGTGCTGCAGGTCATCGACCCGGAGCTGCCGCCTGAGGTCACCCACCCGGGCCAGCGCGTCGTCATCCAGCCCGATCCCCACTGTGACCGTGCCACTCCCAGCGTCGTCGACGGCGATGTCAACGGCGACCTGCATCCGGCAGCCGGTGAGGGCCACCACGAGGGCCAGCACCGCGGCGCGCACCAGCCCCGGGCGGGATGACATGGCGCCAGAAGCTAGCCCGACCCCTCGACGCCCCCGAAAACGACCTCACCCCCGCCCGGTGACCCGGACGGGGGTGGGATCGGACAGGATGTGATGAACGTACCGACCGATCAGCCCGAGGTCACTCGGTCGATCGGCTCATTTTCGCTCCGCGGGTCACTCGGTGGGCCCGGCCTCCGCCAGCTCGACCGGCGGTGGCTCGAGACCCTCGACCGAGCGGAACGTGATGACATGCTCGCCGGTCTCGGGGTCGGGCTCCGCGTCGACGATGATGGTCTCACCGGCGCGGAACTCCTTCCAGAGCAGCCGCTCGGAGAGCGGGTCCTCCACCATGCGCTGGATGGCGCGACGGAGCGGGCGGGCCCCGAGCGTCGGGTCATAGCCCTTGTCGGCCAGCAGCGCCTTGGCGGCAGGGGTGAGCTCCAGCCCGAGCCCCTGGCCTTCGAGCTGGGTCTGCACCCGCCGGATCATCAGGTCGACGATCTGGGTCACCTCGGCCTTGCTCAGCTCGTGGAAGACGATCGTGTCGTCGATGCGGTTCAGGAACTCCGGGCGGAAGTGCTGCTTCAGCGCGTCGTTGACCTTCTCCTTCATCTTCTCGTAGCTGATGGCCTCGTCGGCCCGGGAGAAGCCCAGGCTGGCCTTGCGGAGATCCTGCGTGCCCAGGTTCGAGGTCATGATCAGCACGGTGTTGCGGAAATCGACCGACCGACCCTGCGAGTCGGTGAGACGACCCTCCTCGAGGATCTGCAACAGCGTGTTGAACACGTCGGGATGGGCCTTCTCGATCTCGTCGAACAGCACCACCGAGAACGGCTTGCGCCGAACAGCCTCGGTGAGCTGGCCGCCCTCCTCGTAGCCGACGTAGCCCGGTGGCGACCCGACCAGCCGGCTGACCGTGTGCTTCTCCATGTACTCGGACATGTCGAGCTGGATCAGCGAGTCCTCGTCGCCGAAGAGGAACTCGGCGAGCGTCTTGGCGAGCTCGGTCTTCCCGACGCCTGACGGGCCGAGGAAGATGAACGAGCCCGACGGCCGCTTCGGGTCCTTCAGGCCGGCACGGGTGCGCCGGATCGCCTGGCTGACGGCCTTGATGGCGTCCTCCTGGCCGATGACCCGCTTGTGCAGCTCGTCCTCCATGCGCAGGAGCTTGGCGGTCTCCTCCTCGGTGAGCTTGTAGACCGGGATGCCCGTCCAGATCGAGAGGACCTCGGCGATCGACTCCTCGTCGACCTCGTCGAACAGGTCGATGCCCTTCTCCTTCATCTCGCGCTCTTTGGCTTCCTTGAGCTGGAGCAGCTCCTTCTCCTTGTCGCGCAGCCGCCCGGCCTCTTCGAAGCGTTGCGCTTCGACGGCCTCCTTCTTCTGCTGCACGACCTGCGCGATCTGGTTCTCAAGCTCCTTGAAGTCCGGCGGGGTCTCCATGCGCTTGATGCGCAGGCGCGAGCCGGCCTCGTCGATCAGGTCGATGGCCTTGTCGGGCAGGTGACGATCCGAGATGTAGCGATCGGCGAGGTTCGCGGAGGCCACGAGCGCCTGGTCGGTGATCGTGACCCGGTGGTGGGCCTCGTAGCGGTCTCGCAGCCCCTTGAGGATCTCGATGGTGTGGGCGACCGAAGGCTCTTCGACCTTGATCGGCTGGAACCGGCGCTCGAGCGCCGCGTCCTTCTCGAGGTGCTTGCGGTACTCGTCGAGCGTGGTGGCGCCGATCGTCTGCAGCTCGCCGCGGGCCAGCATCGGCTTGAGGAT
>NZ_DAIUCK010000077.1:0-16497 GCF_036846205.1 Rhabdothermincola sp.
GTGCTGGGCGACGAGTGCTTCGTGGGGGACGATGCGCTGCTGGCGTCCGGGGTGAAGGTCTACCCCTTCAAGACCGTCGAGGCCGGGGCGGTGGTGAACACCTCGATCGTGTGGGAATCCCGGGGGGCGCGCAGCCTGTTCGGTCGGGACGGCATCGCCGGGCTGGCGAACGTCGACATCACCCCGGAGCTGGCGACTCGGGTGGCGATGGCCTTCGGGAGCACCCTCAAGAAGGGTGATCGGGTCATCACGTCCCGCGACTCGAGCCGGTCGGCGCGCATGCTGAAGCGCTCGATGATGGCGGGCCTCAACGCGGTGGGGGTGACGGTCGAGGATCTCGAGGTCGCCTCGGTGCCCGTCACTCGCTTCGTCCTGCGGCGGCCCACCGACAGCGCGGGCATCACGATTCGCTTGGTACCAGGGGACCCGCAGTCGGTGATCATCCGGTTCTTCGACTCCGAGGGCCTCGACATCACCGAGGACACCCAACGAAAGATCGAGCGGCTGTTCAACCGGGAGGACTTCCGGCGGGTCTTCCCCGGCGAGATCGGGGACATCGGCTTCGCCCCCCGGGCTCTCGAGCACTACTCCACCGCCCTCGAGTCGATCGTGGACATCGAGCGCATCCGGTCCAATCGCTTCAAGGTGGTCATCGACTACGCCTACGGTTCGACGTCGTTCGCGATGCCGAACGTGCTGGCGAAGCTCGGCTTGGACGTGCTGGCGGTCAACCCCTACGTGTCCACCGCAGGGGTGCTGCGCGACGACCTCGCCGGGCATGCGGCCAACGTGGCCAGCCTGGTCCGCTCCTCGGGATCCCACCTCGGTGGGGTGCTGGATCCGGACGGCGAACGGCTCATCCTCATCGACGACTCGGGTCACGTCCTTGACGACACGGAAGCCCTTCTCGCCATCCTCAGGTTGCTGCCAGGGAAGCTGCAGGGCGACCGGGTGGCCCTGCCGGTGTCGGTCACCTCCAAGGCTGAGGAGATCCTCGCCGAGCACGGCATCCAGGTGAGCTGGACCAAGCTGTCCAGCCCGGCGCTCATGGACGCCGCTCGGGAGCCAGGGGTGGGGTTCGCGGGGAACGACCACGGCAATTTCATCCTCCCCGGGTTCCTGCCGGGGTTCGACGCCTCTGCCACCTTCGTCAAGGTCCTGGACCTCCTGGCGTTCCAGGGGGTGCGCCTCTCGGAGGTCGTCGCCGGGCTGCCCCGGGTGCACCTGGTCCACGAGACCGTGGTGACGCCCTGGGATCAGAAGGGCACGGTGATGCGCTCTCTCGTGGAGCAGAGCAAGGACCGCGCCGTGTTGCTCGTCGACGGGGTGAAGGTGTTCCACGATCAGGGGTGGGCGCTCGCCCTGCCGGACCCGGAGGAGCCGATCACCCACATCTGGGCGGAAGGCGCCACCGGCACGGGGGCCCGGCAACTCGTGCAGGAATACGCCCGCCGGATCCGCCAGATGGTGCGCTGAGCCGCGCCGGGCCGACCCGCCCCCTCCCCTGAACCCTCGTGCGGATGTTGAGGGTTCGCCCGATCGGGTAGCGTGCGTGACCATGGACTTCCCGGGGGACCTCCGTTACTCGACCGATCACGAGTGGGTCCGGCTGGAGGACGGGCTCGTCCGCGTGGGTATCACCGACTACGCGCAGGACGCGCTCGGCGATGTCGTCTTCGTCGAGGTCCCTGAGGTGGGCGCCTCGGTCTCCGCCGGGGAGAAGATCAGCGAGGTGGAGTCCACCAAGTCGGTCAGTGACATCTACGCGCCAGTGTCGGGCACCATCACCCAGGTCAACACAGAGCTCGCCGACGAACCGGAGCGGCTCAACCAGGACCCGTACGGTGAGGGATGGATCTGCGTGCTCGAGCCGAGCGACCCCACCCAGCTCGACGCGTTGCTCGATGCCGACGCGTATCGAGCCCTGGTTGAAGGCTAGGAGGTGGCCGTGACCGACGTGTTCTGCAACAACTGCGGGCACCGGAACCCCCTCGGCTCCAACTTCTGCTCATCGTGTGGGGCGGTGCTCGAGACCCATGCGCCTGAGAGCACCACCATCACCTTTCATCCCACAGCGCCATCCGATCCGGTGGAGGAAGAGCTCGCGGTCGAGCTGGGGGAGTTCCCCGAGGACGTGGGCGTGCTGGTCGTCAAGCGGGGCCCCGCGGCCGGCTCCCGGTTCGCGCTCGACAAGCCGATCGTCACCGCCGGGCGTCATCCCGACAGCGACATCTTCCTCGACGACATCACCGTCTCCCGGCGCCACGCGGAGATCAGCAGGGGAGCGGAGGGTTACACGGTCCGTGATGTCGGCTCGCTCAACGGGACCTACGTGAACCGTGAGCGCATCGACTCCCCGGTGCCGCTGCGCAACGGGGACGAGGTCCAGATCGGCAAGTTCAAGCTGGTGTTCTTCCTGGGTGCCGGGCCGACCGAGACCGATGGTTGAGCGCAGCCACCTCTCGATCGGCGAGGTCCTGAACCTCCTCCAGGAGGAGTTCCCCGACGTCACGATCTCGAAGATCCGGTTCCTCGAGAGCCAGGGTCTGCTCGATCCCGAGCGCACGCCTTCCGGGTACCGGAAGTTCTACGACGCGGATATCGAGCGCCTCCGCTGGATCCTGCGTCAGCAGAAGGAGAACTTCCTCCCGCTGAAGGTGATCAAGGACCGACTCGCTGCTGGGGAGCTCGGCGAACCGGTCGGCGCCGCGAAGGCGTCGGGCCGCGCCGGATCGCCGTCGGGTACTGCGCGGTCGGCTCCCAGCTCGAGCCGCGACGCGGCGACACAGGGACCGGTGCCGGACGATGCGCCTGCCGAGCAGACCGGTCCGCAGGACAGGTCACCGGGCTCCCCACGGCCGGCTCGCAAGCGTCGCAACGGTTCTCAGACCTCGTTGCTGGACTCCGGCGAGACCGCGGTGAGCATGTCACTCGACGAGCTCGTGTCGGCGACCGGGCTGACCCCCAGGGTGATCGGCGAGCTCGAGCGCTTCGGGCTGCTGGCGAGCCGGACGCTCGGGGCGACCAGCTACTACGACGAGGATGCGCTGGTCGTGGGCCGGCTGGCGGCGAGCTTCCTTCGACACGGAGTCGAGCCGCGACACCTGCGCATGTACAAGGTGGCCGCAGAACGCGAATCGGGGGTGTTCGAGCAGCTCATCCTCCCGCTGCTCAAGCAGCGCAACCCGCAGTCCCGCCGTCAGGCCCTCGAGGTGCTGGACGAGTTGGCGCAGCTCGGTGAGCAGTTGCGAGCGGCGATGCTGCGGCACGCGCTCCGGGAGTACCTGGGCCAGAGCTGAGTCGTGGGCACCGAGGGCCCGCTCCCACCCCCACCGGAGCTGCTTGCCGATCGGGTGGCGATCGGGGCAGCCGTGACCCGGCTTGGACGAGAGATCTCAGCTCGGCACCGTGACGGGCTGGTGATCGTAGCGGTGCTGAAGGGCAGCCTGCTTTTCGTGAGCGACCTCATGCGCTCCTTCACGATCCAACCGGTCGTCGATTTCCTCGCGATCTCGCGGTACGCACCGGATTCGGGTCGGGTGCGCATCGTGAAAGACCTGGACCTGGACATCAGCGGTCGCGATGTCGTACTGGTGGAGGACATCGTCGACACCGGGCTCACGTTGGGATTCCTCCTCGGGGAGCTCGGGCGGCGCTCGCCCGCGTCGCTGGAGGTCTGCACGCTCCTCGACAAGCGGGTGCGCCGCATCCTCCCGGCGCCGCTGGCCTACGTCGGGTTCGAGGTCCCCGATGTCTTCGTCCTGGGGTACGGGCTTGACTTCGCCGGGCGGTACCGCAACCTCGACATGCTCATCGCTGCAGATCCGGTCGCCCTGACCGCCGATCCCGACATCTATGTCGACCAGCTCTACGGGGCGCACAGCCGAGGCTCGGGTTGAGTCCGGCTGAGCCCCGGGAGGCGGCAGCCAGAGTCAGCGCTCCGGGCGGTAGGGTGGCGAGCCGATGATCGAGATGGAGCTGGTCGCTGTTCGGATCGAACTTCCTGGCAACACGCCGGTGGTCCTCTTGCGGGAGCTGGCCGAGGAGCGCCGTATCCTGCCGATCTTCATCGGCCAGCCCGAGGCCACCGCCATCGCCTTCGCCCTCGACGGCGTGGTGACGCCTCGGCCGATGACCCACGACCTCATGAAGGACCTGCTCGACGAGCTCGGGGCCACGGTCGAGCGGATCGTGATCACCGAGCTGTCGGAGGGCACCTTCTTCGCCGAGATCCACCTGTCGGTGGGCGGGGTTGCGCACCGGGTCTCTAGCCGTCCGTCCGACGCCATCGCGCTGGCGCTGCGGGCCGGATGCCCCATCTTCGCGGAGGAGGCCGTCCTGGCCGAGGCCGGGCTGGTCGAGGAGGCCGAGCAGGAGAGCGAGGAAGTAGTGGAGAAGTTCCGTGAGTTCATCGAATCGGTGAACCCCGACGATTTCGCCTCCTGACTGTGGTCCAGACGTACCGGAAAGTTCGACCTCACGTTGAGGTCGAACCTGTCACGCTGATGGGCTCCACCTCTTCCCGCGATTGATCGTTGACCTTCGGCCACCGATCTGCGTACCCTGACCTTCACTCACACGGGCGTAATTCCCTCGATGTGACCTGAGGGTCCACGGTGAGTGTCGAGCGTCAGGGCGGCGCCCGGTCCGGAGAACCGCGGCTGCCGGCCATGGCGCCGGGTGATGACCGACCAGCGCGGCCGAGCCGCCGAGACGACGTGTGTGGGGGCTGGGAGATGACTACTCGAGATGCGGGCGAGGGGTACAGCGGGGCGAAGGCCGCGGAGATCGTCGGCATCACCTACCGCCAGCTCGACTACTGGGCGCGCACCGATCTGGTGCGGCCGTCCCTGGAGGACGCCCGCGGGAGCGGCACCCGCCGGCGCTACAGCTACCGGGATCTCCTGGAGCTCAAGGTGGTCAAGACGTTGCTCGACGCCGGGATCCGGCTCGAGACGGTGCGGGAGGTCTTCACCTACCTCCGCGAGCACCTGGGTGAGGATGTCACCCGAGCCAACCTGGTCATCCAGGGCAGCCGGTCGGTGCTCATCCAGACCGATGGCGAGCTGATCGACCTGGTCAAGAAGGGCCAGGGAGTGCTCAACGTCCTGTCGCTCGCTGGCGTGAAGGATGAGGTCGACGCCCGGATCGTCGAGCTGCGGCCCACGCCGGGCGAGGAACCGGTCGGGGAGGCGACGGTGACCCGCCTCGCGAGCGGGGGCTGAGCACTGGCCACCCGGCCGCTCCCTCACGAGCGCGTCGCGTTCGCGCACAACTCGGAACGTCAGTTCGCGAAGCTTCTCGACTTCTACGGCATCGAGTGGGCGTACGAACCTCGCACTTTCGTGCTTGAGCGCGACCCGAAGGGTAAGCCGCTGGAAGCGTTCACCCCTGACTTCTACCTGCCCGCCTACGACCTCTACATCGAGATCACCACGCTGAAGCAGAAGTTGGTGACCAAGAAGAACCGCAAGGCGCGCAAGCTGCGTGAACGGTACCCGGGGACCAACATCACGGTGCTCTACCAGCGTGACTACCTCAACCTGCTGGTGAAGTACGGCCTCGAGTCGCCCGAGCAGTTGGCCGGCTACGTTGGCGGCTCGACCGCGGGGGAGAGCACCGACAGCCTCCTCGGCCTCGGGGTGCTCCACCCGCCGGTCTGAGCCGCACCGAGCCGCCGAGGTCCCCGCCCTTCGCTCGCCCGGTGGACCATCCGCGCCCTGGAGTTGAACCGCGTTCATACTTTGAACGTGGTTCAACTCCAGGTGGTGCCAGACGACCGGCGAGAGCGGGCACGCGACCGGAAGCGACGCAGGTTCCTCGCTGCCGCCGGCCGGGTCATCGATGAGCGGGGCCTGGCGGGGCTGACCATGCAGGCCGTCGCCGAGGATCTCGACTGTGCGGTCGGCACGATCTACACGTACTTCGAGTCGAAGGCCGCGCTGCTGGCCGCCCTCCAGGCGGAGGCGGTGGAGACCCTGCTCGCCTCCTACCGGACGGCCGCCGCGAGCTGGGACCCCGTGCTCGAGGAAGGGGAGGGTCTCGACCCCGGGTTGAGGGCGCTGGTGCACCTGCAGGCGTTCGGCGCGTTCTTCTGCGCCGCGTCGGTGGTGCTCGCCGACGAGTTCCACCTCCAACGCCTGCTCCTGAGCGAGCGCCCGCCTGGCAGCTCCGCGACCGATCAGCGCAGGCCGATGGCGGTGCTGGAGCGACTCTTCGAGATCCCTCGATCCCTGGTGGACGGCGCGGTGGCGTGCGACGTGCTCGAGCCCGGCGACACCCTCGAACGGGTGGTCCGCTGGCTGGCTGCACTCGACGGGGTGCTGCTGGTCGACGCCCTGGCCGGCGTCGACCGACACCTCTTCCGGGGGCAGCACCACGGCCGAGCCCTGACCGCGGACCTGCTCGTGGGTTGGGGGGCGGATCGGGCCGACGTGGAGGTCGCAGCCAGCCACGTCGATCGGCTGGCGGCGGTCGGACCGCTGGCGCCGCCCCCGCAGGGCCCGGGCTACGAGTGAGCACCGGTAGTGTCCGGTGTCGATGACGCTGCGCCGCTCACCGCTCGACCGGGCACACCGGGACCTAGAGGCCAGGATGGTTGCCTTCGGGGGATGGGAGATGCCCCTGCAGTACCGCGAGGGCACCATCGCCGAACACCTGGCCTGTCGGCAGGGCGCGGCGGTGTTCGACGTCAGCCACCTCGGGACCGTGCGGGTCAACGGCCCGGGCGCGCTCGACGTCTTGCAGGCCGCGTTCACGAACGACCTGCGCAAGATCGGGCCGGGCCGGGCCCAGTACACCCACCTGCTCGATCCCGCCGACGCCTCGGTGCTCGACGACATCATCGTGTGGTGGGTGGGGCCTGAGGACTTCGATGTGATGCCCAACGCATCGAACACCGACCGGGTGGTGGCGGCGCTGGAGGGCGCGACCGCGCGGGACGTCACCGCCTCGAGGGCCGTGCTCGCCGTCCAGGGCCCCGATGCGCGGGCCCGGCTGAGCCGGGTCAGCCCGCAGGCCGCGGCGGTCGGGCGGTTCCGGGTCGCCGCGATCGACTGGAGCGGGGTGCCGCTGGTGGTGGCGGGAACCGGCTACACGGGGGAGGACGGCGTCGAGATCGCGGTGCCCGCCGACCATGCCGAGCCGCTGTGGTCTGCCCTGCTGGACGCGGGCATCACCCCCGCCGGCCTGGGGGCCCGGGACACGCTGCGCCTGGAGGCCGGCCTGCCCCTGCACGGGCACGAGCTCGGGCCGGGCATCACCCCCCTGCAGGCCGGGCTCGGCTGGGTGGTGAGCTGGGACAAGGGCCCCTTCCGGGGCCGGGCCCCGCTGCTCGCGGAGCGGGAGGCGGGCCCGGCCCGGCGGCTGCGAGGTCTGGTCACCGAGGGCCGGCGCCCGCCCCGGGCGGGGCAGGAGGTACGCCGGGCCGGCGAGCCGCTGGGCACGGTCACCAGCGGGAACTTCTCACCGGTGCTGGGCCACGGTATCGCCCTGGCGCTGCTCCCGCCCGAGGTGGGCGAGGGTGAGTCACTGCAGATCGACGCCCGGGGCGCCGAGCTGCCGGCGCGGGTCGTGCGTACCCCGTTCGTGTCCCGCGATCGCTGAGCCGATCTCAGGTCAAGTACGCCTCCACCGGGGGGCAGGCACACACGACGTTGCGGTCACCGTAGGCGCCGTCGATACGACTCACCGGAGGCCAGTACTTCCCGGCCCGCAGCGCGGCCACCGGGTAGGCGGCCAGCTCCCGGGGATAGGGGTGCGACCAATGGTCGACCAGGACGTCCTCGGCGGGGTGAGGGGCGTTGGCGAGCGGGTTGTCGTCTCTCGGCCACTCCCCGGCAGCCACCCGGTCGATCTCGGCCCGGATGGCGATCATGGCGTCGCAGAAACGGTCGAGCTCGGCCCGACTCTCGGATTCGGTGGGCTCGATCATCAGCGTGCCCGCCACCGGGAACGACATGGTCGGGGCATGGAACCCGTAGTCGATGAGGCGCTTGGCGATGTCGTCGACGGTGACGCCGGTGGCTTTGGTCAGCGGGCGGATGTCGACGATGCACTCGTGGGCAACCATCCCGTTCTGTCCCGTGTAGAGGATCGGGTAGTGGGCACCGAGGCGGGCGGCGACGTAGTTGGCAGCGAGGATGGCGTGCCGGGTGGCCTCGAGGAGCCCTTCGGCGCCCATCAAGGTGATGTAGGCCCAGGAGATGGGCAGGATGCCCGCCGACCCCCAGGGCGCGGCGGAGATGGGCCCCACACCGGTGGCAGGCCCCGCCGCGGCCACCACCGGGTGGTTCGGCAGGTAGGGCGCCAGGTGGGCCCGCACCGCCACCGGCCCCACACCGGGACCGCCACCGCCGTGGGGGATGCAGAACGTCTTGTGGAGGTTGAGGTGGGACACGTCCGCGCCGAACTGGCCGGGCTTGGCCACCCCGACCAGGGCGTTGAGGTTGGCGCCGTCGAGGTAGACCTGCCCACCGTGGCGATGGACGGTGTCGCAGATCTCGGTGATGCCTGCCTCGAACACGCCGTGGGTCGAGGGGTAGGTGACCATCACACACGACAGCGAGCCCGCATGCTCGGTGGCCTTGCGCTCCAGGTCGTCAAGGTCGACGTTGCCCTGCTGGTCGCAGGCCACGACCACCACCCGCAACCCGGCCATCGCGGCGCTGGCGGCGTTCGTCCCGTGCGCGGAGGCCGGGATCAGGCAGACGTCCCGGTGCCCTTCACCTCTCGATGCCTGGTAGGCGCGGATGGCGAGCAGGCCCGCCAGCTCGCCCTGCGAGCCGGCGTTGGGTTGCACCGACACCGCGTCGTAGCCCGTGATCTCGGCCAGCATGTGCTCGAGGTCGCCGATGAGCTCCCGGTACCCCTGGGTCTGCTCCGCGGGGGCGAACGGGTGGATGGCTGCGAACTCCGGCCAGGTGACGGGCACCATCTCGGTGGTGGCGTTGAGCTTCATGGTGCATGAACCGAGGGGGATCATCGCCCGGTCGAGGGCGATGTCGCGATCGGCGAGGCGGCGCAGGTACCGCAGCATCTCCGTCTCGGAGTGGTACGAATTGAACACCGGGTGGGTGAGGAACGCCGAGCGGCGCCGCAGACCCGCCGGGATGGCATCACCGACGGTGAGGTCGAGCTCGTCGACGGATGCCTCGACCCCGAACGCCTCCCAGACGAGCTCCACGGTCCGGCGGGTGCTGGTCTCGTCGAGGGTGATGCCCAGCTCGCCTTCGCCCAGGGCGTGGACCCGCAGGTTGATCCCGCGGGCCCGGGCGCGCTCGACGATCGCCTGCCGCTGCCCGCCGGCCCGTACCAGGAGGGTGTCGAAGAAACCGTCGTGCACCACCTCGACGCCACCGGCGCGCAGTCCCGCAGCGAGGATGGCGGTCAGCCGGTGCACCCGCTCGGCGATCCGGGTGAGTCCACCCGGCCCGTGGTAGGCCGCGTAGAGGCCGGCGATCACCGCCAGCAGGACCTGCGCGGTGCAGATGTTGCTCGTGGCCTTCTCCCGGCGGATGTGCTGCTCCCGGGTCTGCAGCGTGAGCCGGTACGCGCGCCGCCCGGCGGCGTCGACGGAGACGCCGACCAGCCGCCCCGGGAGCGTGCGTTTGGCCGACTCCCGCACCGCCATGAACCCCGCATGGGGCCCGCCGAAGCCCAGCGGCACCCCGAACCGCTGGGCCGATCCGACGACCACATCGGCTCCGATCTCACCCGGCGGGCGCAGCAGTACGAGGGCGAGCAGGTCCGCGGCCACCGCCACCAGCGCACCCTGGGCGTGGGCCCGCTCGATCAGCTCGGCGTGGTCGCGCACCGCACCGGTGGAGCCCGGGTACTGCAGCAGCACACCGAAGACGCCTTCGCCGGGGAGGTCGGCGTCCGGGTCGCCGACGATCGTGTCCAGCCCGAGGGCCCGGGCCCGGGTCGCCACCACCCCGACCGTCTGCGGGTGGCAGTCGGCGTCGACGAAAAACACCGACCCGGCTCGGGGGTTCTGGCGGTGGCACAGGGCCATGGCTTCCGCGGCGGCGGTGCCCTCGTCGAGCAGGGACGCGTTCGCCAGCTCCATCCCCGTGAGGTCGGTCACCATGGTCTGAAAGTTCAGGAGTGCTTCCAGGCGCCCCTGGGAGATCTCGGGCTGGTAGGGCGTGTAGGCCGTGTACCACGCCGGGTTCTCCAACACGTTGCGCTGGATCACCGGCGGGGTGATGGTGTTCGCGTAGCCCATGCCGATCAGGGACGTGGCCACCACGTTGCGCCCGGCCAGGTCCCGTAGGCGCTCGAGGGTCTCCGTCTCGGTGCACGGCGGTGCCAGCTCGAGGGGCTTGTCCCAACGGATCGAGGCCGGCACGACGCGATCGATCAACTCGTCGAGGGACGCGCAGCCCAACATGGCGAGCATCGCGTCGCGGTCGGCCGGGGTGGGACCGATGTGGCGGCGGGCGAACCCGTGGTGGTCCTCGAGGTCGTGCAGGGATGGCGGATCAGCGGTCATCGACGGGGCTCCGGGGTGGCGCGAACGGACTCGGACACCCCCCGCTGTCGTCGGTACCTGAGAGTTTGTGCCCCTTCGGTGAGCCACGGCCGCGATGGCCGATCCGTGGCTGCTCTCCAGCGTCGCCTACGCCTGCGGTGCGGGGGCCTGAGAGATTCCGGGGTGGTTGCTCCTTCGGCGCCACGCTCGGCGTCGTTGCCGGGCGGGGACTCTCCCACAGGCGATCATCGGCCTCGGTTGTGCGCCCAGCCTATCCCGGCCCGGCTCACCCCTCGGCCTTGGCCGCCTTCTCCTCGGCATGCTGCTGGATCGCCGACATGATGGCGCCCCCGGCAGCGCCGATGAACCGTTCCCGGTTGGCGGCCACCCACTCCTTGGACGCCGCGGGTCGCACGGCCGAGCCCTGGAAGTGGGGCATGACGTACTGGGCGATCAGCTCGTAGGACCGGTGGGTCGCCGCGGGGTCGGCCCACTCGTGGGCCTGCACCAGGAAGGTGCCGAAGCCGCCGTCGCTCTGCTCGATCAGGTGCTCGATGAAGGCGATCAGGTCTTCCGGGGTGCCGACCACACCGGCGCCACTGTCGTTCATCTGATCGGCCAGGGAATCCGGTGGGCCTTCAGGCACCATCGGCAACGCCGCCACCTTGCGGAAGTACTCGAAGTAGGCCTCGAGCCCGTACTCGACGTCCCGGTAGGCCTGCTCCCTGGTTTCGGCCACGTGCACCTGGCTCACCAGCCGCCAGGCTCGGCGATCGGCCACGTGGTCGAACTCTGCCGCCCGCTCCTCGCAGACCTGCCAGTGCTGGCCGAGCAGGTCGATTCCCGCTCGTTGCGTGGCGCCGATCGAGAGCAACGAGCACCCGAACTTGCCCGCAGCCCGGGGGCCCGAGGGGGAGATCATGGCCGCCACCGCCACCTCGGGATGAGGCTGGGTGTAGGGCCGGAGGTGGAGCCGGGCGTTGTCGAGCGTGAACCACTCCCCGTCGTGGGTGACCGGTTCGTCGGAGCGCAGGAGACGGAGGATGACATCCAGCGCTTCTTCCATCCGGGGTCGCTGCGTCGCGGGGTCGATGCCGAGCATGAAGGCGTCGGACGGCAGCGCCCCCGGGCCCACGCCGAGCATCACCCGGCCCCGGGTGAGGTGATCGAGCAGCACGATGCGCTGCGCCACCATGAACGGGTGGTGGTAGGGGAGCGACACCACCCCCGTGCCGAGACGGATGTGCCTGGTGCGCTCGGCCGCGGTGGCGATGAACAGCTCCGGTGAGGCGATGAGCTCGTAGCCCCCGGAGTGGTGCTCGCCGATCCAGGCTTCGTCGAAGCCCAGGCGGTCCAGGTGCACGATGAGTTCGAGGTCGCGCTGGAGAGCCAAGGTGGGGTTCTGGCCCGTGGGGTGGAACGGTGCCATGAAGGTGCCGAAGCGCAGGGGCCAGTCCATGGGGGGCTATTCGAGTCCAACTTGACTGATCGGTCAAGTAGTCACGGGCCCGGTCACGCCAACTGGCGGGCGATGGTGGCGTGGTCGAAGTAGTTCCGGAAGCAGGTGAGCGTGTCGCCGTCGAAAAGGAAGAACGCGGCCGCTCGGAAGCGGAAGCCCTTGCCGGTGGGCTCGAACCCCTCGATCCGGCCCCGATGGGTGCCGGTGACCCAGGCCTCCGCGATGACCGCGTCGTCGGCGTGGTACAGAGCGATCAGCTCGGCGCCGTAGTCGGGGAAGGCGTTGCGGCGTTCCTTCAGGTACCGGGTGCAGACCTCCACGCCGTCGTAGACCCGGTTGTTGCCGATCAGCTCGTAGCGAGGGTGGGGGAACACCTCCGGGAGGCGGTCGAGATCCCCCGTTCGCTCGATCTCGAGCAGGGCCTCGATGACGGCCTCCCGTCGCCGGCGAAGCTGCGGGTCGGGCACGATCAGTCGAGGAGATCGGGCTGCTCACGCACGATCACGTCGTAGAGCGGCTGGAAGCTGAGCCAACCCGCCACGTGGTTGCCGACCTGGCGCGAGGTGAGCTCGGCCATCTCGGGCTCGATCGGCACCAGGGGTCCTGCCGCCTGCGCCAGGAGCTGGGCCTGGCAGCTGCGCTCCATCGTGATGAACCACCAGACGGCTTCGTCCACCGACTGCCCGACCGTGAGCAGGCCGTGGTTGCGCAGGATGACGGCTTTGTGATCACCGAGCGCGTGGGCGATGCGCTTGCCCTCTTCGAGGTCGAGGACCACACCCGTGTAGTCGTCGAACAGCGCGTGGTCGCCGTGGAAGGCGCATACATCCTGGGTGATGGGCTGGAGGAGCTGGCCGAGGGCGGAGAACGCCTTGCCGTACACGGAGTGGGCGTGCGCGGCAGCCATCACATCCGGCCGGGCGGCGTGCACCTGGGAGTGGATCGCGAACGCGGCCTTGTTGATGTCCCAGTCGCCCTCGACGATCTCGCCCTCGGCGTTGCACAGGATCAGATCGCTCACCCGGATGTGTTGGAAGGGCATGGCGAACGGGTTGACCCAGAAGTGATCGGTGAGCTCCGGATCGCGGGCGGTGATGTGGCCCGCGACGCCTTCGCTGAAGCCGAACTTGCCGAACAGGCGAAAACCTGCCGCCAGCCGCTGCTTGATGTGCAGCCGCTGCGCTTCGACCGAGTCGAAGCTCGGCATGGCGTAGGGGATGGGCTTGCCCACGTGGTGCCTCCTGCGGTCCCTGCCGTCGCGAAGCGACGCGCCCCCCGACGGCACCGAGTCTACGACGGCACCGATCGCTCGGCTCGATCGGCTGGCCGGATCGGTACGCGGTGGCCGGAGGGCCAGCGGTTGACGCCGAGGCCCAGACCATGGTTTGGTGCCCGGCGACAACCGAGACCACATCGGAGTCGGGGAAGCCGGTCGAAGTCCGGCGCTGACCCGCAACCGTAGGTCGAGCGGATGCTCCGCTCGGCGAGCCGGAATGCCGGCTCCGGTGCGAGGCTCTCACCGAGGCACCGTCGTGGATTTGCGGGGCTGAGCCTGAGACAGCACTCAGCGCCCCTGCCCGATTCCGAGCAGGGGCGCTGCGCGTGAGGTTCCCGGCCGCGACGAGCTGGCACCGCTGAGGCGGGGCCGGAGGAAGGAGGAACCCACGTGAGAACCTACGTGAGATGGACCGGCACCGGGGTGCGGCGGCTGGGGACGACACTGGTCGTGCTCGCCGTGGTCACCGCGGGGCTCGCACCCGCCGGGGCCACACCCCCGTCGAGCGACCCGCCGACCGCGGCCGCATACGGCGCCCGCTGGCTCGCCGGGCAGGTCTCCGCGGCGGGCGCCTTGCCGGATTTCAATGGCGACCCCGCGGTGGGCCCGACCGTCGGGGGCGCGCTGGCCCTCGCCGCGGCAGGGGTCGAGGGTGAGACGTTCGGGCGGATGCTCGCCTTCATCGAGTCCGACGCGGAGTCCTACGTCAACCCGTCCGGCAACGACAGTCCGGGCGCGATCGGCTACCTCCTGCTGCTCAGCGCCGCGGCGGGGGAGGACCCCACCTCGTTCGGCGGCATCGACCTGATCAGCCGGCTCGATGCGACGCTGGGCGCCTTCGCACCGGGCCTGTACGGCGCGGACGACCCCACCTTCGACGGCACGGTGCGTCAGGCGCTGGCCCTGCTCGGCCTGGCGGCCCATGGCGTCACCCCACCACCGGAGGCCGTGGACTGGTTGATCGACCAGCAGTGCGGGACCGGCTCACCGGCCGGCACGGTGGGTGCCTGGCAGGCCTACCGGGCCGATACCAGCCAGCCCTGCGATACGCCGAACCCACTCACCTTCGCCGGGCCGGACAGCAACTCCACCGCCTTCGCCCTGCAGGCGCTCGCGGCCCTCGGGGTCACCCCGCCTGAGGATGGGCTCGGCCTGCTCGCGTCCTGGCAGCAACCTGACGGGGGCTTCGAGTTCCTGCCGGGTCTGGGTGTCGATCCGAACTCGACCGCGCTGGTGATCCAGGCGATCGTCGCCGGTGGGGAGGATCCCGCCGCTGGCCGGTGGGTGCAGCCGGGCGGATCCGCGATGACGTCGTTGCTGTCCTGGCAGCTCGGCTGTGACCGCCCGGAGGCCGAGCGGGGCGGCTTCGCCAGCCCGTTCAGTGACGGCGCGCCTGATCTGCTGGCGACCACCCAGGCCGTTTGGGGGGCCTCCGGCCAGGCGTTCCCGCTCCAGGTGCGAGTGTTCACCCCAGCCCCCGATCCCTGTGAGGTGCCTCCCGTGCCGGACTCGGCTGGCCCGACCACGACCGCCGGCATGGGCGGTGTGCAGGTCCCGGTGGCCGCGCCCCGGTACGCGGGATAGCCGCCCATCGACCAGCCTGGGTGGTCCGCCGCCGCAGCCGTCCCCCGCCGTAGATTTCGTCACATGACGAAAGTCGAGCGGAAGACGGCAGCGGCGGCGGTGCCCCCGTGCCGGTGGTGCGGACGACCGGTGGCTCGGTCCGGCCGTGGGCGGCCCCGGCTGTACTGCCGGCAGGGCTGCCGCCAGCAGGCGTACCTGGCTCGCAAGCTCGCCGGCACCCACGGCCTGGGTGCCGGCGACGTGATCGTCGACCGGGACCGGCTCGAGGAGCTCCAGAGCCTGCTGTACTGCCTGCAGGCCGCGATCGAGGACGTCGATCGGGATCTCGCGGCCTCGGATCGCTGCGCCGACGTGCGGGACGCGCTCCGCTGGCTCCTCGACAACGCCCGGCCCTTGGCCGGGGTGTGGATCGAGCCCCGGACCGCCGAGCCTTGATGTCCAGTCCAACTTTACGTAACGAGGATTATCGGCGGATTGTCGTCCCCAAGGGCCATCCGCAGCGGTCAGGTCGGAGGCTCGCCGGCCACCGAGAGCTCGCCGGCGAGGTGGCCGGTGTCGTTGAAGCGGCGCAGCACCCAGCGGTCGCCGATGGCCACCAGGTGGCTGATCGAGCCGTTATCGCTGCCGGCGAAGGCGAACGGGCGGCTGCCCGTGACAGTCGCCAGCGCGCAACCGATCACCCCGCCGTGGGCCACGACCACCACCCGCTCGTCGGGGTGGGCGCGGGCGATCCGATCGAGCGCGGGCATCACCCGCGCCCGGAGCTGGTCGTTGGTCTCCGCCCCAGGGATGAGACCCCAGTCCTCGGCTTCCATGGCGGCGACGAACCGGGGATCGCGCCTGGCGGCCATGATCCTGAGCATGCCCCCCTCCCACTCGCCGAGGTACACCTCGCGCAGGTCGGGCTCCACCAGCGGTGTGATCCCGAGGCGCTGGGCGAGAGGCTGCGCGGTCTCGACCGTCCGGCGCAGCGTGGTCACGTAGATCGCGTCGACCCGCTCTCCCGCCAGGCGCATGCCGAGCTGCTCGGCCTGCCAGCGGCCCTCCGGTGACAGCGGGGGGTCGCCGTGGCCTCCCACCAGCGGGAAGGGCCGGTCCTCACGGGCGGGTGCCGACTCGCCGTGGCGGACCAGGAGGACCTCGGTCGACCCGGGCGGCGCACGGAAGCGGAACTGGCGGTGTTCGACCGGCTGAGCGGGTTGGCGCGTGGTCACGGGCTGAGCAGGCTAGGCCATTCGCCCGGCTGCGCGATGGGCCGGTACCGTGTCAGGCCTATGCCACGCCGCATCGAGGTTGAGCTCACCAGCTCCCGCGACGACGGGACCTGGACCTGGCGCGCGGCTGGTGCGAAGCAACCGAAGGGCGAGCTGGACGGCTCCCTGCTGTACCCCGGCGCCAAGGTGGGTGACGTGGTGCGCGCCGACGCCGAGTTCTACGTCGACGGCATCACCGTCACGGCCGTGCTGCCACCCAAAGAGAAGAGCCGCAAGGAGCCCGAGCGCATCGAGCTCATCGGGCCCCCACGTCGTGACGAGGCGCTCGTGACCACCCGGCTGGCCCGCAAGAAATCTCCGGCCGGGCGCGAGCGCGAGCCCGCGGCGCGCACCGGGCGGCGCGAGGGTGCCGGTGGCCGCGAGCGTGCTCCCCGGCCGGGCCGCGAGCACGAGCGTGGTGCCGAGCGGCGGGAACGCCGGCCCCGCCCCG
>NZ_DAIUCK010000078.1:0-16349 GCF_036846205.1 Rhabdothermincola sp.
CTCCCGTTCTGTTCACCGATTCGCGCCCGTGAGCCGCGGATCGATGAACAGTTCGGAAGGGGGGCAGCGCGGGTTCAGGCGGAGGAACCGGTCAGGCGAAGTACTGGCGAAGCCTGCGATCGACGTCGGCACGGAACCGGTCGATCGCACTGGTGACGTAGGTGACCGGGTCAAGATCGTCGTTCACGATCAGCGGCGCGAGGTCCATCGCCACGGTCACCTCGTCGAAGGCATCAGGCCCCCGAGGATCGTCGAACACCGCATTGGCCCGCCTCCGGCCCGCGGCGGCCAGGTCGAAGCGCTTCCCACCCTCAATCTGGGTGCGGAACACAGCCATCAGACCCTCCGCGAGATCCGCGAACGGAGTGACATCGAGCCGGACCTTCTCGTGGTCGCCGAGCCAGTCGAGATCACGCCAGCCCTCGCAGCCCACCAGACGCGCCGGCCGCTGCTGCGGGGCCAGTGAGCGGATGGCGCGCACCACAGCGCACCCCACCGCCACGTGGGTGGGGTGCTTGTCGGCGAGGTTGTGCGTGTACACGTTGACCGGGCGGGTCCGCTCCAGCAGTGCCGCCAGCTCGCCGACCAGCGACTCGAACCCCTCGGGCGAGCGCACATCGCCACTTGGGCGGCCGAGGAGAACAACGGCGGAATAGCCACCGAGGTCGGCGGCGCGGATCTGCTCCTCGCGGCGGGCCGCGACCAGCTCAGGGGCGGTCAACCCCTCCGACTGGCCCGATCGCGCCGAACCGGCTCCATCAGTGCAGACAATGCCGGTGAACCAGCGGTGCTCGTCCGCCGCGCACTGGCCGATGGCCGCCACGGCCAGCAGCTCGAGATCGTCAGGATGGGCGACGACGCCGAGGTCGGTCGTGCGAGCGAGCGCCTCGGGCCCACCGGAGCCGTCGGGGACATGGAGGTCGGCGGGCCTCACTCGCCGCTGTCGCCGCCGGAGTCGCCTGCCTCCCGCTCAGGTCCGCTCGCTCCTCCGGTCAGCGGACCGGTGACTGCCTGCACCACGGACTTCGCGAGCTCTCGCTGGGTCTTGAGTACTCGCTCGGTGAACTCGAAGGCGTCGTCGAGCAACTTGTCGATCGCCTCACGGTCACCCGGTGCGACCGATGCCAAGTTGTCTGCGAAGGAGCGGCCGGCGTCGAGGATGGCCTCCTGGCTGCGGCGCACCAACTCGAAGACCTGGTCCTGCAATTTGCTGATGTCCGGTGTCTCTGCCATCGGGACCTCCTGTCTCGCTACTGGTGCGGATGGTCGGCGCGGTCTCGCCCTCGATCCGTCTCTACGTGACGATGCCGCTGAACGGGGATCTTCGGGAGCGCCTCCACCGCGGCCACGTCCAGGTCCAGCACAACTTGACCTTCGTCAAAGCGGGCCGAGCCGACAGGGATCAACACGTCATCGTCGTGGCGGAAGATGTGACCCTGACGCAGGACGATGTGCGTGATGTGCCCGTCGGCCGGATCCACCAGGAACTCGTCGACCTGCCCGAGCCTCGACCCGTCGGAGGCGAGGACCTCGTCGCCGCGCCTGATCGACACCTCACCCTTCGGGATGCGCTCGTGCTCAGCGAGCGCCCAACCTTCGATGGGGGACACGTACGGCTCAAGGAAGTAGGAACCAGGATCCAGCGCCAGCTCGTCGTAGGTGATCGCCGGATCGGGCCGGTCGTAGCTCGGCTCGTCGAACCGGTCACACTGCTCGATCTCGGCGTCGTCCAGCCTGACCGACACGACCTCCGGTGTCGCTTCGAGGACTGCGCTCTCGGGCACCAGGACGCGTGGACCGAGGCGGTGGCGCAGCACCACGAGGTGCGTGACCCGGCGGCTGGTCGGATCGACGATCAGAGCGTCGACCCGACCCAGATCGCCCTGGGGACCTCGCACCACCGCGCCGACGCGGAACTGGCTCACGGCGTGATGCTACGGCACCGGTCCGGCGTGAGCCGGGTCTCCGGGCGCCAGTCGTCCAGCCGCCGCTCGTCCAGAGCCCGGTCCCGAGCGCCCGGAAGCCTCCACCTCCACCGGGCCGTCCCGTCGTTGCAACTCCTTGCACACCCGGTACGTCACGACCCCCACGACGGGAGGCACGACGAAAAGCAGCACCCGGAACGCCACCAGAACGGCGTTGAGCGAGAGATCGAACGCGATCGCGAGCACGTCGTTCGACCCCGCGAACCCCAGCACCGTGTAGAAGGACAGTGTGGCTGCTCCCAGGGCGGTGCGCACCGGCCGGTCACGCGGCCGATCGAGCACGTGGTGCTCCCGCCGATCCTTGGTGACCCGGGCCTCGATCCAGGGCCAGAGGTAGAGCAGGGTGAAGGTGACCCCAGGCAGCAGGACGGCCGCCCAGAACGGGTTCGGGATCTGGTAGCCCCAGCCCCGCCACTCCCAGTTGGGCATGAGGCGAAGGGCACCTTCGAGCCAGCCCATGTACCAGTCCGGCTGGGAGGCCGAGCTGACGTTCTGGGGCTGGTAAGGCCCCCACATCCACACCGGGTTGATCTGTGCCAGCCCGCCCAGCGCCGCGAGCACCGCACCGACCAAGAAGAACAGGCCGCCTGCCTTGAACGCGTAGGTGGGCCAGAGCCGCTCCCCCACGACGTTGTCCTCTCGGGCCCCCTTGCCCGGGAAGTGGGTGTGCTTGTGCCGGACGAGCAGACCCAGATGCAGCGTCAGCAACCCGGTGATGATCACCGGGACGATGAGGATATGGATGGCGAACAGCCGCGGGATGATGTCCTCGCCGGGGAACCCCCCTCCGAAGAGCAGCGACGCGGCCCAGGGGCCGATGAAGGGCACGGAGAGCAGTACCGAGTACGCGATGCGCACGCCGGTGCCCGAGAGCTGATCATCCGGGAGGGAGTAGCCGGCGAACCCGTTGAGGATCCCCAGCAGCAGGAGGGTGATCCCGATGACCCAGTTCAGCTCTCGGGGACGCCGGAACGCCCCGGTGAAGAAGACACGGGCCAGGTGGACCACGATCGCGGCGACGAAGACCAGCGCCGCCCAGTGGTGCATCTGCCGCATCACCAGCCCGGCGCGGACATCGAAGCTGAGATCGAGGGTCGACTTGTAAGCCTGCGAGACCTCGACCCCGCGTAAGGGCGCGTAGCTGCCCTCGTACACCACCGGTTCCGTGCTGGCCTTGAAGAAGAACGTCAGGAAGACGCCGGTGATGACCAGCACGACGAACGAGTAGAGGGCGATCTCGCCGAGCAGGAACGACCAGTGGTTGGGGAACACCTTCTGCAGGGTGCCCCGGGCCGCTCGGGCCACCCCCACCCGGTCATCGACCCATCGGGCCAGTCGACCGACCCGGTTCCGAGGCGACGGGTGCTCTCGCCGGCTCACGGGTTGCGCTCCCACTGGCGGTCCTGGTTCCAGAATCCCGGCCCGATCGGATCCGAGAACCCACCCTCGGCGATCAGGTAACCCTCGTCGTCCACCCCGAGGGGGAGCTGTGGCAACGACGTGGCTGCCGGGCCGAAGACCGGTTTCGCTCCCTGGTACACGTCGAAGGTCGACTGATGGCAGGGGCAGAGCAGTTGGCCGAACCTGGCCTCGTAGAGGCCGACCGGGCACCCGACGTGGGTGCACACCTTCGAGTAGGCAACCAGGCCGTCGACCGTCCAGCCCTCCCGACCGGGCCTCGGCGTGAAGGTCCGCTCCGGATTGAGCCTGATGAGCAGGGTCTGCGCGTACTCGTCGTCGAGGCCACCTTCCGGGAACACGGTCAGCACGCCGTCGACGCGCAGATCCCCTGGGCGCACGGGGTTGCCGCCCTCGTCGACCAGCCGCATCCCGCGACGGAACGGCGAGCGCACCATCCACTCTCCCGGCCTCGGCCCCAGCGAGCGGATGGGGAACAGGACCGCCAAGCCGAGCGCAGCGCCTGCACCGATCATGAGCTTGGTGAGGAGGCTGCGACGCTCGAGCTCATACTCACCGGACTCGAAATCCGCGGCGAAGGCCTCGATCTCCTCCGGGGTGGAGGCCAAGCGACCTCGCGGCTCGACGTCGGGGCCCTCAGGCATGAACCGTTTGGCCCACAGCACCATCGCGATCCCGAAGCCACCGAGCGCGAGGGCGAGGAACACGCCCTCGAGCTGGGCCTGTCCGCCCTGCCAGTACACGACCGCCAAGCCGAGGCCTCCGATGATGCTGAGCACGAAAAAGGCGGCGGGGAGGCGTTCGCCGTGGCGGCGAGGGCCTCCCGCCATCGTCGCCCCGGCCGGTGCATCGTCCTCGGGCCCAGCTTCGGGCTTCGGGGCACCACCTGCATCGTGTGCCTCAGCCATGCGCCCTCCTGTGCTCACGACGCTCCCTCGTGATCCAGCGCGCGATCAGCACCAGGCCACCGAGCCCCACCAGCCAGGCCACGAGCCCTTCGGGAACCGGTCCGGCGGACCCGATCCGCAACCCACCCGGGTGTTCGGGATCCTGGAGGTAGAGGACGTACCGCACGATCGAGTCGAGCTGCTCGTCCGAGAGCGTGTCCGGTCCGAATACCGGCATCTGGCCGGGACCGACCCGAGGTGCCTCGCCGATCTGGGTCGGCGCCACATTGAGCAGCGGTGGCGCCTGGTTCCCGTGGCTGAGCGCACCACCTATGCCGGTGGAGTTGTGGCAGGCCGCGCAGTTCGCCAGGTAGAGCTGCGCTCCCTCGGTGAGATCTCCCCGCTCGGGCCGGATGTCGGGGACTGGCGGCCCGTCACCGAGCGACGCCACGTAGGCGACGAGCTGGATGATCTGTTCGTCGGTGTAGGCGGGTGGCTTGGCCGGCGCCTGCGGAGCGGGGGCGGCCAGCGGCATCCGGCCTGTGCGAAGGAAGAAATCGGCAGAGGCGGCGCCCACACCGACGAGACTCGGGTAGCCGGGTGTTCCCTTGCCCCCCACGCCGTGGCAGCTCACGCAGCCGGTGAGATACAGCTGCTCCCCTGCCGCTACCACCGCTGGGTCCCGATTGGCCTCGAGCTGGACCGCTGCGGCGCTGCCCGGTCGGGGCGTCGACCCCGCGGGATCGGGGACCGGCGACTCGCCGGCGTCGGCCTGGCCCGCTGCGATGGCCAGCGCGAGTGTTGCGCCGATGACGAGCAGCGTTGCCGCCAGGGTGGCCCGGACCTTCATCGGATGACGAACACCACGGCAAACAACACGACCCAGACCACATCCACGAAGTGCCAGTAGTAGCTCGTGACCCGGAGGGTCTGCGTGGACGGGACACGGCTGTAGCGGCTGAAGACCACCCAGCCCACGAGCACCAGCGCGACCAAGCCACCGAGCACGTGCAGCCCGTGGAATCCGGTGAGCAG
Source organism: Rhabdothermincola sp. (assembly GCF_036846205.1). NCBI lineage: Bacteria > Bacillati > Actinomycetota > Acidimicrobiia > Acidimicrobiales > Iamiaceae > Rhabdothermincola > Rhabdothermincola sp. The sequence goes on from NZ_DAIUCK010000078.1 coordinate 5,327, forward strand.
GTAGAAGATCGTGCCGTAGGCATGGCTGTCGATGCCGAAGCCGAGGACCCGGTACTCGAGCACCTGGTTGGTCAGGAACAGCCCACCGAGCACGATGGTGGCGACCAGGTACCACAGCGCTGCCTGCCGCTGGCCGCGCTCGGAGGCGACAACTGCGGCGTGGATGGTGAAGCTGGAGGCCACCAGCACCGAGGTGAAGACCGCCGCCCGCAACAGGTCGAGGTGGACGTCGGCGGGTGGCCAATCCGGCGCGTTGTGAGCCAACAGCGCGAAGTAGGCGGCGAAGAGCCCGGCGAAGAACATGACCTCCGAAGCCAGCCAGATGACGACGCCGACGCCGAGAGGCGACGGCACGTCGTCCGGTCGGTCCACGGTGGCCACGCCGGTCACGTGCCCATGTTTGCAGAACCCTGCACCTCACGTGCTGCTCGGCACAGGACTACCGTCATGATCTGATGGAGGCGCTGCCACCAGTGTCGATCGAGAGCCTGGTGTCCCGATCGGCGCTCGCAGTACCCAGCGCGCTGCTCATCATCACCTGCGGCGTGCTCTATGTCCTCGGCGTGCGACGGCTGCGCGCCCGAGGCAGGCGGTGGTCCATCGCCCGCTCGGCTGCGTTCGGATCCGGCCTTCTGGTGCTGGCGATCGCGACCCAGTCCGGTGTAGCCGCCTACGGTCACGTGCTGTTCAGCGCTCACGTGGTCGAGCACGTGGCGATCGGCATGGTCGCCCCGTTCCTGCTCGCACTGGGCGCGCCCGTGACGCTCGCCCTGCAAGCCTCGAGCCGGCCCGTCCAGGTGCGGTTGCTGCGGGTGCTGCACAGCCGCCCGGTGTCTCTGGTCACCCATCCCGTCGTGGCATGGCTGCTGTTCGGTGTGACGCTCTTCGGGCTGTACTTCACCCCGCTCTACGAGCTCTCGCTCGAGAACCACGTGGTGCACCATCTGGTGCACATGCACTTCCTGCTCGCGGGCTCCGTGTTCTTCTGGGCGGTCATCGGCCTTGACCCGGTGAGCCATCGGATCCACTACGGCTTCCGTCTCCTGCTGGTCATGCTGACCGTGCCGTTCCATGCATTCCTGGGACTCGCGCTCATGGTCGGTGACCAACCTCTGGCGCGCAGCTACTACGAGCGCACGGCACGACCTGACGGTGCTCCACTCCTCGCCGATCAACACCTCGGCGCCGGGCTGATGTGGGCGGTGGGGGATCTCACCGGGCTCGTGGCAGGAGCGGTGGTCCTCACTCAGTGGATGGCACACGAGAGCCGCATCAGCCGCCGAGCCGACGCTCGTCAGGACCGCATGCTCGGGGCGGTCCGATGAGTGGCTCGATCGGACGCCGCCCCGTTACGGCGCTCGTTCTTCTCGTCTCGTCGGCGGCGTTTCTGCTCGTGTCCTGCTCCTCCACCGGTGGAGCACCGGACCAGGTCACCGAGCAAGGAAGGAACTTCACGCAGACCTGGCGGGTGTTTCTCTTCGGCGCGGTCGCGGTCACGGCCCTGATCTGGCTCCTGGTACTCGTGGCCGCGATCCGCTTCCGGCGCCGAGGCGACCGGGTACCGGACCAGCGGCAGTACAACATCCCTCTCGAGGTCCTCTACACGGTCGTGCCGGTGATCATCGTCGCCGCCCTCTTCACCCTCACGGTCGTGACCCAGCGGGGCTTCACGGACCTCGACAGTGACCCTGACCTCAGGGTTGAGGTCACTGGCTTCCAGTGGCAGTGGCGGTTCGACTATGTCGACCAGGGAGTCACGGTCAACGGCACCGATGCGGCGATCCCACCGCTCGTGCTGCCTGTCGGGCGCACAGTGCGCATCGAGCTCCGGGCTGACGACGTGATCCACTCGTTCTGGGTGCCCGAGTTCCTCGAGAAGCGCGACCTCATCCCGGGGTTCGACAACGCGATCGACGTCACCATCACCAAGCCCGGGAGATGGCGAGGGCGGTGCGCGGAGTACTGCGGGCTGGATCACTGGAAGATGACTTTCGACGTCTATGCCGTGCCCGCGGCGGAGTACGACGCCTGGATCGCGCAGACCCGGTCGCTGCCCCAACCCGTCCTGGCCCCACTCGAGCTCCCACCCTCGACAACGGAGGCCTCATCGTGACCGTGCTCGACGACCGGCCGCCGGTGACCCCTGAGCCCGTACCCCCCGAAGCCCACGGGCATCCCACCGGATTGCTCCGGTGGTTCACCAGCACGGACCACAAGGACATCGGTCTCGCCTACATGGTGACCGCCTTCGGGTTCTTCCTCGTGGGCGGGGTCCTGGCGCTGGGGATCCGCGCTCAGCTCGCCCAGCCTGAGCAGCAGATCCTCAGCACCGACACCTACAACCAGTTCTTCACCATGCACGGCAGCATCATGCTGTTCCTGTTCGCCGGTCCATTCGCCTTCGGGTTGGCGAACTACCTCGTGCCAATCCAGGCGGGAGCGCGCGACATGGCACTGCCCCGCCTCAACCTGTTCTCGTACTGGGTCTACCTGGCGGGCGGTCTCACGATGCTGTCCAGCTTCCTCACCTCCAACGGCGCTCCGAGCTTCGGCTGGTTCGCCTACACGCCGCTCTCCGATGGCGTGCGCTCGCCCGGGGTGGGCGGTGACCTCTGGATCGCCGGTGTCGCCCTCACCGGCCTGTCGGGGATTCTCACCGCGGTGAACATCCTCACGACGGTGGCCACCATGCGCGCGCCCGGCATGACCATGTTCCGCTTGCCGATCTTCACCTGGAACATGATCGTCACCAGCATCCTGGTGCTCATCGCGTTCCCCGCCCTGACGGCAGCCGTAGTCATGCTCTTCGCTGATCGGTACTTCGGAGGCCACATCTTCGATGCCGCCAACGGAGGAATGCCCATCCTGTGGCAGCATCTCTTCTGGTTCTTCGGTCACCCGGAGGTGTACATCCTGGTCCTGCCGTTCTTCGGCGTGGTGACCGAGATCTTCCCCGTCTTCGCCCGGCGACCGGTGTTCGGCTACCGGGGCCTGGTGTTCGCCACGATGGCCATCGGGGCGCTCTCGATCGGTGTGTGGGCGCATCACATGTACGCCACCGGCGCAGTGCTGCTCCCCTTCTTCGCCGCACTCACCATGCTCATCGCGGTGCCGACGGGCGTGAAGTTCTTCAACTGGATCGGCACGATGTGGGGTGGCGAGCTCGTGTTCGCCACCCCGCTGCTCTTCGCGATCGGCTTCCTGGTCACGTTCGTGATGGGAGGGGTGACCGGGGTGATGCTCTCCTCTCCCTCGCTCGACTTCCACCTGCACGACTCGTACTTCGTGGTCGCCCACTTCCACTACGTGCTCTTCGGGGGTTCGGTCTTCGCGCTGTTCGCCGGCGTCTACTACTGGTTCCCGAAGTTCACTGGCCGGATGCTCCACGAGGGCTGGGGACATGTGCACTTCTGGATGATGTTCGTCGGATTCCAGCTCACCTTCTTCGTGCAGCACATCCTGGGCCTTGAAGGGATGCCCCGGCGCGTGTGGTCCTATCTCGAGAGCGACGGGTTCACGACCCTGAACCTGATCTCGTCCATCGGCTCCGGCATCCTCGGCGCCTCAACCCTCGTGTTCCTCTGGAACGTGTGGATCACCGCTCGCAAGGGGAAGCCCGCGGGGGCCGACCCGTGGGGCGGCCACACGCTGGAGTGGTGTACGCCCTCGCCGCCACCACCTGGGAACTTCGTCGAGGCCCTCCCGCCCATCCGCAGCGAACGGCCGCTGTGGGACCTCAACCACCCGCAGCACCGTTCACCCCGAGAACACGGTCGGCCCACCGACCAACCGACGGGATGGGTGCGATGAGCGACCGGCAGGAGGAATCGCCGGTGCCCGCGATCGAAGACGAGGGAGGCACCCACGTCGCCGCAGGGGTCGGCGCGGTCGAGCCTCCCGGGGGTCTGCCGACCGAATCGAGCGTCTTTCTCGCCATCGGTGGCTTCTACCTGCTCATCGCCGTCATCTACGCGGCGACGGCCTACGAATGGGCGGGCGTGGCGTTGCTGGGGCTGGCCAGCGTGTCCGCGTTCATCGTCGCCGGCTATCTCGCCTGGCGGGTCCGAGAGGTGCAGCCCGAAGCAGAGGCCACCGAGTACCCGGAGGTGGCGGGCCCCCCGGAGCACGAAGGGCTGTACCTCCCGCATGCCAGCGTGTGGCCGCTCGGAGCCGGCGCTGGCGCAGCGCTGGTACTCGCCGGTATCCCGTTCGGCTGGTTCGTCTGGCTCCCTGGCGCCGCGGTGCTCGGTCTCTCGCTGGTCGGTGCGGCCCGCCAGAGCCGGGACCGAGCCTGAGGGCTCAGCGCAGGTCCAGACGCCGCCGGTTGAGCGAGCGATCCAGGCGGGCGTTGATGCTCGGGGCCAGCGGGTCCTTGGCGAGGATGCGCAGGTTGCGGCCGGATCCTTCGATGAGAACCACGTCATCGACCCCGACACCCTCCGGCACCAGCGCAGCCGGGAAGTACCACTCCTCCTCGGGTTCGGTGATCACGATCGTCGCCACCTCGTCATCGAGGGCGATCACTACACCGCTGCGGGTCGTCGTGTCCATCAGGACCTCTGGCATCTCGTCGGGCCTCCCCACTTCCCTGTCGCTGCGCCGTCCGGGATCCACTGCGCTTATAGAGGAGCACGATTCATCAAATTGATGAATCGGCCGCGAGACTCATTTTTTGGGTCGATGGGCTGAGTCGGGCGGCCCATTCCCGTCCCCGTCGACGGGCGGACCAGCCGCACCTGGCTCCGGGGCCGACTCCTCGAGTTCCTGGAGTCGGGTCTCGGGGATCGCGATCAGCACCGCCCCTGCCGCTCCCGCGGGCAGCGCGATCATGGTGATCGCGCTGGCAAACCCAGCCACCCCAGCCACCGCACCGACCACAACCAGCCCCACGGTCGAGCCGACGACTCCCGCGCACACCAACCATCCGCCGACGGCCGCCCGCACGGACGTCGGGAACAGCTCCGTGGACAGCGCCAGGGCCGGCGGGGCGAACGCCGAGCCAGCGAGCAACCCCAGCGGATAGCCGACGGACAGCGCGAGGGTCGAGCCGCTGTAGGCCACGACGGCGGCGACGGCCAGCATCCCCAAGGCCCCGGCGGCGGCCGGGCGCCGGCCGACCCGATCGGAGAGTGCCCGCCCACCGAGCAGGCCGGCGAAACCCACGCCACCGCCGATCACCACCAAGGTGGCGGTGAGCGCACGGGACGCGCCCAGAACCTTCTCGGCGAACACGAACAAGAAGGTGTTGGCCGGACCGGTGATCACTGCCGCCGAGAAGACCAGCACGCCCATCGCCACCACCCGGCCCCGCGCCGCCCGCCGCAGCGGGGCGCTCGCGACCAGTCGCGGCAACGTCGCCTCCACCGAGCGCCTCCAGCGCCGGGGCTCCTCAACCAGTCGGGCGACGATCGGCAACACCGTCAGCGGCACGATCGCCAGCAGGAAGACCGCCCGGAAGCCCAACCCGCCCGGGACCGCAGCTCGCAGGACCGGGACCACCCCAGCGCCCACGCCGTAGGCGGCCGCCATCAGGGCCAGGGCCTTGGCTCGGTCGGTGGAGGCAGTGAGCTCGGCGACCAGCACCTCCCCGACGGTGTTGGCCGCGGTCAACAGCGGGCGCGCCGCGGCGAGCACCACGACCAGCCACCAGTAGGTGGGCATGGCGGCTGCCGCAACGGTCAGACCCAAGCCGAGCGCAGCCCAGGCGAGCAGGACCGGTCGCCGGCCGGAGCGGTCGGCCACCGCGGCCAACGGCAAGGCCGCGAGCGCCGTGATGCGGATGAGCCCCAACCCGGCGCCGAGCACGGTGCCAGGCAGCCCGGCCTGGTCAGCGAGGGACTCCCCGCTAAGGGGATGGCCGAAGTGCTCGGCGATGTCCGGTAGCACCGCGGCTGGAGCGAACAGGGACAGGCCGGCCGCTGCCGCGACGATCGCCGCGCCGGCGATCGGGCGACCGAACCAGCGGTGCAGTCCCAGCCCGCTCGGGGGCACTGCTCCGCTCAGGCGTAGAGCGCCTCGATGACGTCGTTGTACCTGGCCAGGATGCCCCGCCGCTTCAGCTTCGACGTGGGGGTCAGCACGTCGCTGTCGGGCAGCCACTCCTCCCCGAGGATCTGGACTTTCTTGACCCGCTCCGCGTTGCTGAACGCAGCCATACACTCCTTCACCCCACGATTGATCTCCTCGATCACCGCAGGGTGGCGGGCCAGATCGTGCAAGGTCTCGAACTCGATGCCGTGCTGCCTCGCCCACACCGGCGCGACATCCGGGTCGAGTGTGACCAGCGCGGCGACGAACGGCCGGTTGTCCCCGACCGCTGCCGCTTGGCCGACGAGCGGGATGGTCTTGAGGGCAGCCTCGAGGTTCGCCGGGCTGATGTTCTTGCCCCCGGCGGTGATGATGAGCTCCTTCTTGCGGTCCACCACCCGGAAGTAGCCGTCCTCGTCGACCTCGCCGATGTCGCCGGAGTGCAGCCACCCCTCCTCATCGAGGGCCTCCGCGGTCTTCTCCGGGTCCTTGAAGTAGCCGACGAACACGTTGCCGCCACGACAGATGATCTCACCGTCCTCCGCCAGCTTGACCTCACAGCCGGGGATGGCCGGCCCGACTGTTCCCGGCTTGATCCGCTTCGCCGCCCAGGTCATCGGCCCGCTCGATTCCGACATGCCGTAGATCTCCGTGAGCGGCACTCCGATCGCCCGGAACCAACGCAGGACCTCGACCGGGATGGGCGCGGCGCCGGTGATGGCCAGCTCACACTGGTCGAGACCGATGAGCTGGCGAACCCCTTTGAAGGCCACCTCGTCGAGAAAGTCGTAGGTCGCCCGCTCCTCGTCGGTCTCGGTCTCCCAGGCCATCTTCTCGGCGATGGGCTCGGCCGTGGCGATCGCCTCCGCGAACTGGCGCTCCTTCTCGGGATCGGCGGCGAGCGCCGCCTGCACCGCCGCGTGGATCTTCTCCCACACCCGCGGCACACCGAAGATGACGTTGGGCGAGACCAGCCGGGCATAGTCCGCGATCTGGGTGGGCTCGGGGCAGGTCGTGACCTCGTACCCCCCGAGCACGCCCATGTAGTGGGAGCTCATCCGCTCGGCGATGTGTGCCATCGGCAGGTACGAGACGATCCGCTTGCCGACCAGCTCGTCGTACGACCAGCCCATCGCGATGCGCAGGCTCTCGGCGGTCCAGCAGATGTTCCGGTGCGTGAGCATCACCCCCTTGGGGGGGCCGGTCGTTCCCGAGGTGTAGATCATCGTGGCAACCTGGTCCGGCTCGCAGTGCGCCACTGCTTCCCCGAGATCGGTGGGTTCGTGCGCCATCAACCCCTCGTAGGTGAACACGTCGGGAGGTGCGAGGCTCTGGGGGTCGCTGATGATGCCGAGGTGCGCGAGATCGGGCAGTTCGCCCCGGACCTCCAGGAACCGCTCGAGGAATCCGATGTCCTCCACGATGCCGAACAGGGCCTCGGCATGGCTCGCGAGGTACTGCACCTGTTCCGGCGAGGACGAGTTGTAGATCGAGACCGGCGTCGCTCCGCAGAAGTACGCAGCCATGTCGAGGATGTGGAACTCGGGGATGTTGCGCATCATCAGGACGATCCGCATACCAGGCTCCAGCCCCAGCTGCCGGTAGCCGGTCACGACCCGGGCGACCCGGTCGGCGTAGTCCCCGTAGGTGAGCTCTCCCCAGCTCTCGTCGGCCTTCCGCCACCGCAGCGCGATCTGGTCCGGATGTTGGCGGACGGTCTCCAGGAAACGGCTCGGCACCGTCCAACCCTCGACGGCCTGCATGATCTCCTCGCCCGAGATCCGGTCGCTGGCATCGGTCATCGGAACCCCCCTCGCTCTCGTCTGGCCATCACCAGTCTGTCGTTCAAGTGCGGGGTGTGCTCGCGCGGGCCACAGATCAAGCTTGGGCTCCCTCGAGCGGTCGCGCAGCAGGGTTGCGCCGGAGGACACCGAGCCGGCAGACTTGACCGACCGGTCTAGTTTCGTCGGCTCACGACCGAAGAGAGGATCCGAACCATGGCCACCGCAGTCATCGTCGACGCCGTCCGCACCGCCGGCGGCAAGCGCAACGGCAAGCTCTCCGGCTGGCACCCGGCCGACCTCGCCGCCGAGTGCTTGAAGGCACTGGTGGAGCGCAACGATCTCGACCCGGCCCTGGTCGACGACGTGATCATGGGCTGTGTCATGCAGGTGGGCGCGCAGGCGCTCAACGTCGGGCGCAACGCGGTGCTGGCCGCGGGCTGGCCGGAAGAGGTGCCCGCCACGACCATCGATCGCCAGTGCGGCTCGTCCCAGCAGTCGGCGCACTTCGCCGCCCAAGGGGTCATGGCCGGCGCGTACGACGTGGTGGTGGCAGCCGGGGTGGAGGTCATGAGCCTGGTGCCGATGGGCGCCTCCGCCATGGTGCAGAACGTGGGTTTCCCCTTCGGTGACGCCATGGGCCTCCGCTACGCCGACCGGGGGGGTCTCGTCCCGCAGGGCATCTCCGCCGAGCTCATCGCCGACAAGTGGGGCCTCACCCGCGAGGACCTCGACGCCTACGGACTGCGCAGTCAGCAGCTCGCGGCCCGGGCACGTGACGAGGGTCGCTTCGACAACGAGATCATCCCGGTCCGGGCCAAGCCCCGCGACAAGGAGACCGGTGAGCTCATCGCCACCGATGAGCTGGTTACCGCCGACGAGGGGATCCGGGAGACCTCGATGGAGAAGCTCGCCCAGCTCAAGCCGGCGTTCAAGGAGGACGGGAAGGTCACCGCCGGGAACTCCTCCCAGATCACCGACGGCGCGTCGGCGGCGCTGATCATGAGCGAGGAGAAGGCCAACCAGCTCGGCCTCACCCCGCGGGCGCGCTTCCACACGTTCGCCCTGGCGGGCGTCGACCCCATCACCATGCTGACCGGCCCCATTCCCGCCACCCACAAGGCGCTTGAGAAGTCAGGGCTGTCGATGGACGACATCGATCTGGTCGAGATCAACGAAGCGTTCGCCTCCGTGGTGCTCGCGTGGGAAAAGGAGCTGCACCCGGATATGGATCGGGTCAACGTGAACGGCGGCGCGATCGCCCTCGGCCATCCGCTCGGCTGCTCGGGCACGAAGCTGCTGGCCACGTTGCTCAACGAGCTCGAACGCACCGGCGGCCGTTACGGGCTGCAGACCATGTGTGAGGGTGGCGGTATGGCGAACGCCACCATCATCGAGCGGCTGGGCTGAACCGGCATTCGCCACGCGCGCCAGCAGCACCAGCGAGCGCTGCGGCTGGACAGCGCCAGGCTCGTAGGCTGATGGGGTGCCCAGGCGGGCACCCCATCAGCCTGTTCTGCCGATGCAACGCCTGAGCCTCAAGCACCCGGTGATCGTCGGCGTCGTCGTGCTCGGCTCGGCGGCCGCCCTCGTCGCGGGCCGCCCGATCGTTGACGTGGCGGTGGCCGCGGTCATCGCGTACCTGGTGCTGCGCGTGGGCGTGGCCATCCTCGGTGGGCTGGCCCATCCGCTGCCGGAGCCTCCTCCTCCTGGGGAGCTGCGGAAGGTGAAGATCACCTACCGGTGCACGATCTGTGGCGCCGAGGTCCGGATGACGATCGCCCCGGCCGAGGACCCCGAGCCCCCGCGGCACTGCCAGGAGGACATGGAGCTGGTGGCGCCGATCGACTGATGTGGCAGGCTCCAGCCCTTCCAGCTTCACATCTTCCACACGCCCAACATTTTCCACAGCATGTGGACCGGGCTGGGGAGGATCACACTCCCGTAACTTGTTCGACGCCTCGATGTGACCGGAGTGCAAGGATCGCCGTCGCCCTGTCAGGACACGGTCACGGAGCGTCCCGCGGTTCACGACGTCCTGTGGACAACCGCAGAGTGGAGGCAACGGTGTGCGATCAGGAGACCCGGTTCAGCGGTACTGGGTCGCCGTGATGATCCCCCCGAGGATCGAGCCCAGCCCGGCCAACAACCACCAGTTGCTGCGGGCGCCGGGGAGCAGGACGTCGACGTAGTGCAGGAAGATGATCACCATGCCCAGGCCGAACAGGGTGAACATGAGCACCGGCACCCACCGAGGGCTCTCGTAGTACGCGCTCGGGACCGGTGGTGTGTAGCGACTCGAGGCCTCCGGGGTGTGGGCCGCGGCCGGCTCGGCCCGCTTGCGGGGGTTGGAAGTGCCTCTCGGGGTGACCCGACCGGTGCCTTCGACCTTGCGCTTCGTGGGACGCTTCGGGTTGGCCACGGTCGGCCAGCCTACCCCGCGAGCGCATGGTGGCAGGTGCCCCCAACGCCGATCACCCCGCCCTCGACAAGGCGAGCGCCCACACAGGGGGAAAACGCCGTGGCCGGCTCGACCGGGAGCCGCGGTACCCTCCCAGCACCATGGGTGCTCGAGTGCTGGTCCTCGACAACTACGACAGTTTCGTTTACAACCTCGTCCAGTACCTGGGGGAGCTTGGAGCAGATCCTCTCGTGCACCGCAGCGACGCCCTCACCCTCGAGGAGATCGTGGCCCTCGACCCCGATGCGGTGCTCATCTCACCGGGCCCGGGCCGGCCGAGCGACGCCGGCCTCTCGAACGAGGTCATCCGGCACTTCGCCGGCCGGCGCCCGATCTTCGGTGTGTGCCTCGGCCACCAGTGCATCGGCGAGGTGTTCGGAGGCCGAGTCGTGCGAGCACCCGAGGTGATGCACGGGAAGACCTCGCTGATCCACCACCACGGCAGCGGGGTCTTCGAGGGTCTCCCGAATCCCGTGGAGGCCACCCGGTACCACTCCCTCGTGGTCGACCGGTCCTCGGTGCCCGACGTGCTGGAGATCACCGCCGAGACCGATGACGGGTTGGTGATGGGGCTGCGTCACCGGGAGTTCGACGTGGAGGGGGTGCAGTTCCACCCGGAGTCCATCCTGACCGTGGCCGGTCACGCACTCATGGGCAACTTCCTCGCCCGGGCCGGCTCGCCGGCCACCTGATCGCCGGAGCAGGCCGGCAGCCCGCGCAGGTCAGCCGCCGCCCCCACCGCCACCACCTCCCC
>NZ_DAIUCK010000079.1:0-16150 GCF_036846205.1 Rhabdothermincola sp.
CGGTCGGGCCCAACGTCCGCAACATGGAGTCCGGCGACCAGGTGCTCTTCAACCCCGAGGACCGCTACGAGGTCGAGGTGCGCGGCGAGGACTACATCATCCTCCGGGAGCGTGACGTGCACGCGGTGGCTGCCAGGCGGCTCGAAGAAGGCAGCACCGGCCTCTATCTCTGACCTCTAGGCTTGTCGGTCATGCCGGTCACCACCCCGATCTCCGCCACCTCCGAGCAGCTCGCCGCCATCCGCTACGACGCCGACGGGCTGGTGCCGGCCATCGTGCAGGAGCAGGGCACCGGGCGGGTGCTCATGATGGCCTGGATGAACGCCGAGTCCCTCGCCAGGACCCTCGAGACCGGGCGGACGTGGTTCTGGAGCCGGTCGCGCCAGGAGTACTGGTGCAAGGGCGAGACCTCGGGTGACCGCCAGTACGTGCGCGAGGCGTACTACGACTGCGACGGCGACACGCTGCTGTTCGTGGTCGAGCAGGAAGGCAAGGGTGCCTGCCACACCGGTGAGTACTCCTGCTTCTTCCGGGCCTTCGGCTCGGACGGTTGACCCGGCAGGCAGGACGCGGGCCATGGTGGCGCCGAGCCGAGAGGACTTCCACGCGCTGGCGCGTGACTACACCGTCGTGCCCGTGTGGCGGGAGGTCCTCGCCGATCTGATCACGCCGGTGGCGGCGTTCGCCCGGCTCACCCGTGACGGCGAGCCGGGGTTCCTGTTCGAGTCCGTCGAGCACGGCGAGCGCTGGAGCCGGTGGTCCTTCGTCGGTCGCCGGGCGGCCGCCACCCTCGTGGCGCGAGGGCGGCAGGTGGAGGTGCGAGGCTCCGTCCCCGAGGGGGTCCCGCTCGACCGGGGCATCCTCGCCGCGGTCGAGGACCTGCTGGCGCGCTACCGGTCGCCGGCGCTGGAGAACCTGCCGCCGTTGCACGGCGGGCTGGTCGGCTACCTCGGCTACGACGTGGTCCGGGAGGTGGAGCACCTCCCCCACGTGCCTTTCGACGACCTCGGCCATCCCGACGCCGTGATGGCGACCATCGGTGAGCTCGCGGCCTTCGACCACTTCCGCCAGCGGGTGACCTTGATCGCCAACGCGTTCATCCCGGCAGGGGCCACCGCCGCCGACCTCGACCGGATCTACGACCAGGCGGTGGCGGGTGTGGAGCGGCTCGCGCTCGACGGGGCCACCCCGCTGCCCGAGCCGGTCATGGAGCCTCCTGATCTCGACGGCCCGCTGCCGGAGGTGCGCTCCTCGATGGGCGCTGAGCGGTACCGGCGCGCCGTGGAGGTGGCCAAGGAGCACATCCTCGACGGGGACATCTTCCAGGTGGTGCTCTCACAGCGGTTCGACTTCGACCTGGACGCCGATCCGTTCGACTACTACCGGGTGCTGCGCCAGGTGAACCCCAGCCCGTACATGTACTTCGTGCGGATGCCGGAGCTGACACTGGTGGGTTCGTCCCCCGAGCCGATGGTGCGGCTGGTGGACGGCCGGGTCATCTCCCGCCCGATCGCCGGCACCCGGCGGCGAGGCCGCACCGACGAGGAGGATCGCCGGCTGGGTGCCGAGCTGCGGGAGCACCCCAAGGAGGTGGCGGAGCACGTCATGCTGGTCGACCTGGCCCGCAACGACGTCGGCCGGGTGGTGCGCTTCGGCACCGAGCGGGTGGACGAGATGATGACGCTGGAGCGCTACAGCCACGTCATGCACCTGACCTCCCAGGTCTCGGGCGAGCTGGCCCCTGGGCGCACCCCGATCGACGTGCTCCGGGCCACGCTGCCCGCCGGCACGGTGTCGGGGGCGCCGAAGGTGCGGGCGATGCAGATCATCGACGAACTCGAACCCACCAAGCGCGGGCCGTACGCCGGGGTGGTCGGCTACCTGGACTTCTCCGGCACCGTCGACACCGCCATCGCCATCCGGACGCTGGTCGTCGCACCGGACGGCCGGGCGAGCGTGCAGGCCGGGGCAGGCATCGTGGCCGACAGCATCCCCGAGCAGGAGGACCTCGAGTGCCACAACAAGGCTCGGGCCCTGCTGTCCGCGGTCCCCGGCGCCCGGCGGATGCGGGCCGCGCGCGCCGGCGCCTGACCGTCACGGCAGACTGGCGCCATGACCAGTTCCGGCCCGATCGCCCACGGCTACCACGCCATGCGGGCCGACGTGGCCGCGGTGCCCATCGAGCGTGACCTGCTGCTGGTGTCGGGGTCCGACGCGGACACGTTCTTGCAGGGCCAGCTCAGCCAGGACGTCTCCACCCTCGCCGTGGTCGGGCCGTCGTGGTCCTTCCTGCTCCGACCCGACGGCAAGGTGGTGGCGTGGTTGCGGATCGCCCGGCTCGGTGCCGACCGTTTCGTCCTCGATGTCGACGCCGGTTGGGGCCAGGCGGTGCTGGAGCGCCTCGAGCGGTTCAAGCTCCGGGTGAAGGTCGAGATCGAGCCGATCGAGGGGTGGAGCTGGGTGGCGCTCCGAGGGCCGGGGCTGAGCGGGGTCGACCTCGGGTCCGCCGGCGCGGAGCTGATCCTCCCCGCCGACTGGCCGGGGCTGGCGGGAGCCGATCTGGTCGGGCCGGCGGTGCGGGTCCCCGACGGGGTTCCGGAGGTGCCGGCCACCGTGCTGGAGGTCGCCCGGGTCGAAGCAGGGGTGCCGCGGATGGGAGCCGAGCTCGGCGAGCGCACGATCCCGGCGGAAGCGGGGGCCTGGGTGGTGGAGTCCTCGGTCAGCTTCACCAAGGGCTGCTACACCGGCCAGGAGCTGGTGGCGCGCATCGACGCCAGGGGCAGCCACGTCCCGCGGTACCTGCGGGGCCTCGAGCTCCAGGGGTCGGAGCTGCCCCCGCCAGGGGCGGCGGTCGTCGTCGAGGCCCGGGAGGTGGGGCGGATCACCAGTGCGACCCCCTCGCCGCGCACGGGCGGTGTGGTGGCGCTGGGCTACGTGGGGCGGGCGGTCGAACCACCCGCCGAGGCATTCGTGCGATGGGACGGTCGGGAGCTGCCGGGCTCGATCCGGTCGCTGCCGCTGGTGGTGGGGTGAGCGACCCGTCGCCCTACGAGGTGCTCGGCGTGGCACCGACGGCATCGATGGAGGAGATCCGCCGCGCCTACCTGGGCCTGGCCCGCGATGCCCACCCGGACCTGCACCCTCACGGCGAGCGCCACGCGGCCGAGGAGCGCATGCGCCGCATCAACGCCGCGTGGGCGATCGTCGGCGACGAGCGCCGCCGCCGGGCCTACGACGAGCAGCGTCGGCGCGTCCCGCGCGCCGCGGGGCCCCGGGGCGGGCCGAGCCCGGGTTTCGTGCCGGTGGTGGACGACGACACCGACTACGCCGCGCTGCTCGACGAGACGCCGGTGGTGGGAGCGAGCATCCCGCGCTGGCTGCAGGTGCTCCCCGCGGCGCTGTGGGTCATCGGCCTGCTCGGCGTGGTGAGCGGCCTGGTGGCCGGTTTCGCGCCCCTGCTGGCGGTCGGCGCCATCGGCTTCGTGCTGGGCTGGATCGCCTTCGCCGCGGCGCCCGCCCTGGCGGTGGCCCGCAGCTACCGGGCCGAGCGCGACTGAGGCCCCGGTAGGCTCGCCGGCCGTGACGGGCACCTACCTCGACCGGATCCTGGCCGCGCACCGCGCGGCCGCGGCGGCCGACGACCGGCCACTCGACGAGCTCGTCGCCCGGGCCGCCGCCGCGCCCGAGCCTCGGGGGTTCCGGGCCGCGCTCGTGGAGACGGCCCGGAACGAGCTGGCGGTGATCGCCGAGGTGAAGCGCCGCTCACCGTCCAAGGGGGACCTGTGCCCCGGGCTGGATCCTGCCGAGCTGGCCCGCCGGTACGAGCAGGGGGGCGCGGCCTGCCTGTCGGTGCTCACCGACCACGAGTTCTTCGGAGGCTCGGCCGACGACCTGCGAGCGGCCCGGGCGGCCTGCTCACGGCCCGTGTTGCGCAAGGACTTCACCGTGTGCGAGCGCGACGTCTGCGACGCGCGGCTCATGGGGGCGGACTGCGTGCTGCTGATCGTGGCCGCACTCAGCGACAGCGAGCTGGCTCGCCTGTGCCGCCTGGCCCGGGATCTCGACCTGGACGTGCTGGTGGAGGTCCACGACGAGGCGGAGCTCGACCGAGCCCTGGCTGCTGGCGCCGACCTGATGGGGGTCAACCAGCGGGACCTGGTCACCTTCGAGGTGGACACCGAACGAGCCGTGCGGCTGGCAGGGCTCCTGCCCGGGGAGGTGGTCCGGGTGGCGGAGTCGGGCATCACCGGTCCTGCTGACGCCGCGATCTTGCGTGGCGCGGGCTACCACGCGGTGCTGGTGGGGGAGTCCCTCGTGCGTTCGGGCGATCCGGCGGGCGCCGTCGCCGCCCTGCGGCGGGCCGTATGATCCGCGCACGCGGATGGCTCGCCGCGACCATCCCGATCGACGGAGGCCCGCATGGCGCGATTCGACCTGACGACCGACCAGCTCCCGACCGCGTGGTTCAACCTCCTACCGCGGCTGGCTGAACCGCTCCAGCCGCCCCTGCACCCGGCAACCCGGGAGCCGGTGGGCCCCGACGACCTGGCCCCGCTGTTCCCCATGGCGCTCATCGCGCAGGAGATGTCCACCGAGCCGTGGATCGACATCCCCGGTGAGGTCCTCGACATCCTCAAGCTGTGGCGCCCCACGCCGCTGGTGCGGGCGGAGAAGCTCGAGGCCGCGCTGGGCACGCCGGCCCGCATCTACTTCAAGGACGAGTCGGTCTCGCCGGCCGGATCACACAAGCCGAACACGGCGGTGCCGCAAGCCTTCTACAACAAGCAAGAAGGCGTGAGCCGGCTGACGACGGAGACCGGCGCCGGTCAGTGGGGGTCGTCGTTGTCGTTCGCCTGCGCCCAGTTCGACCTCGAGTGCATGGTCTACATGGTGCGGGCCTCCTACCAGCAGAAGCCCTACCGGCGGGTGATGATGGAGATCTGGGGCGGCAACGTCGTGCCCTCACCGGTGGACGACGAGGCCAACCCCGGCTCTCTCGGAGCGGCCATCAGCGACGCGGTGCGCGACGCCGCGGGACGCGACGACAGCCACTACGCGCTGGGCTCGGTGCTCAACCACGTCCTGTTGCACCAGACGATCATCGGCCTCGAGGCCAAAGAGCAGCTCGCGCTGGCGGGCGAGGAGCGCCCCGATGTCGTGCTCGGGTCGTGCGGCGGCGGGTCCAACCTGGGTGGGATCACGTTCCCGTTCGTCCCGGACGAGGGGGTGCGGCTGGTCGCGGTGGAGCCGGCATCGTGCCCGACGCTGACCGAAGGATCGTTCGACTACGACTTCGGGGACGTGGCCGGCATGACCCCACTGCTTCCGATGTACACGCTGGGACACGACTTCATGCCCCCGAGCATCCACGCCGGGGGCCTGCGGTACCACGGCGACTCGCCGATCGTCTCCAAGCTGGTCCGGGACGGTCGCATGGAGGCCGTCGCCTATCCGCAGGGCAAGGTCTTCGAGGCCGCGGTGCAGTTCGCCCGCACCGAGGGGAAGATCCCCGCGCCGGAGACCGCGCATGCCATCCGGGCGGTCGTGGACGAGGCGCTCGCCGCGAAGGAGGCCGGCGAGGAGCGGGTCATCCTGTTCAACTACTCCGGTCACGGGCACCTCGACCTGTCCGCCTACGACGACTTCCTCAACGGCCGCCTGGTCGACGCCTGAGCTTGGTCCACCTCGGGATTGCCGCCGGTCGCGGGGTGGGCGTTGGTACCGTGCTCGTGTGTTCGTGAAGATCTGTGGCATCACGAACGAGGAGGATGCGCTGCTGGCGGTGGCCATGGGCGCCGACGCCCTCGGCTTCGTGTTCGCGCCCTCTCCCAGGCAGATCGCGCCGGCGGCGGCCCGGGACATCGTGCGACGCCTGCCGCACGAGGTGCTCACGGTGGGCGTGTTCCGCGACCAGTCCTCCCAGCAGGTGGTGGAGATCGTCAACCAGATCGGGTTGCGTGGCGCCCAGCTCCACGGGCACGAGTCACCCGCGGAGGCCGAGTGGGTCCGCCGGCGGGTGCCGTTCGTCATCAAGGCCTTCGCCGCCGGTGACCGCATGTTCGACCGCATGGGCGACTACGACGTGGACGCGCTCCTCGTCGATTCGGCCGATCCGGGCTCCGGCAAGGTCTTCGACTGGTCTGTCGCCGAGCACCTGCCGTTGCACAAGCGCATCATCGTGGCTGGTGGCCTGACTCCGGACAACGTGGCGGAGGCCATCAGCCGGTTCCATCCGTGGGGTGTCGATGTGGCCAGCGGGGTCGAGTCCTCGCCGGGCCACAAGGACGCGCTGGCCGTGATGCGGTTCGTCAACGCCGCCAAGGGGTCCGAGGACGACGGCCCGGCGCCGGTGATCGACATCGGTGCGGGTGACGAGGTCCAGCCCTACGACTGGGAAGAGGACACCTTCGCCGGTTGAGTCTGGACGCGGCATCGTCGCACCTCGCCGGCCGGTGGAGGGGTGCGCTTCGGCTACCGCGGCGGGAGCGGCCCGCGTAGCCTCGACCCTCATGCCTCTCGGTCCACCCGACGCCTCTGGCCGGTTCGGCGAGTTCGGCGGGCGCTTCGTCCCCGAGACCCTGGTCCCGGCCTGCGAGGAGCTCGAGCAGGCGTTCCGATCGGCGTGGGCCGACCCGTCCTTCCGGAGCGAGCTCGACGCGCTGCTGCGCGACTACGCGGGCCGGCCCTCGCCTTTGACCGAGTGCGAGCGGCTCTCCGCGGAGCTGGGGGTGCGCGTGCTCCTCAAGCGGGAAGACCTCAACCACACCGGCTCCCACAAGATCAACAACGTGCTCGGCCAGGCGTTGCTGGCCCGGCGGATGGGCAAGACCCGTCTGGTGGCCGAGACCGGTGCCGGCCAGCACGGCGTGGCCACCGCCACCGCGGCGGCGCTGCTCGGCATGGCGTGCACGGTGTACATGGGCGAGGTCGACATGCAGCGCCAGGCGCTCAACGTGTTCCGGATGCGCCTGCTCGGCGCCGAGGTGGTCCCCGCGGTGTCCGGCAGCCGCACCCTGAAGGATGCGGTGAACGACGCGATGCGCGACTGGGTGGCCACTGTCGAGACGACGCACTACTGCCTGGGCTCGGTGATGGGCCCGCATCCCTACCCGTGGATGGTCCGGGAGCTGCACCGGGTCATCGGTGACGAGGCGAGAGCACAGGCTCGCCAGGTACTCGCCGGTGCTGACCCCGACGTGGTCACCGCCTGTGTCGGTGGGGGCTCCAACGCCATCGGCATCTTCTCCGGCTTCGTCGACACCGATGCCGAGCTGGTGGGCGTGGAGCCCGCCGGTGGAGCGGCCGTCGGCCGGGGCGTGCCCGGGGTGGTCCACGGCATGAAGTCGTACCTGCTGCAGGACGAGTGGGGGCAGGTGCTCGAAGCCCAGTCCATCTCCGCCGGTCTCGACTACCCCGGGGTCGGGCCCGAGCACTCCCACCTGGCGGCCATAGGCCGGGCCCGTTACGAGCAGGTCACCGACGCGGAGGTGATCGACGCGTTCCAGTTGTTGTCGCGAACCGAGGGGATCATCCCCGCGTTGGAGCCGGCGCACGCGCTGGCCTGGGTCAGTCGCGACCGTGGACGGCTCGCGGGTCGCACGGTGCTGGTGAACCTCTCCGGTCGGGGTGACAAGGACGTCGCCCAGATGATGGACATCCTGGGATGACGGCCGTGCCGGTCGGCAGGCTCGAGGTCGCCCTCCGTGAGCGCCGCGACGAGGGTCGCAAGCTCCTCGTCCCCTACGTGACGGGCGGGCTGGGACCGGAGTGGCCCGATGTCGTGCGGGCGGTCGCCGACGCCGGAGCGGACGCGATCGAGATCGGGGTGCCGTTCTCGGACCCGGTCATGGACGGCCCGGTGATCCAGGCGGCCAGCGAGCAGGCCCTCCGGCGGGGCACGACCCCTGCGTCGGTGCTCGACACCCTGCGCGACGTGGACGCCGGGGTGCCGCTGGCGGTGATGACCTACTACAACATCTGCTTCCGCATGGGTCACGAGCGCTTCGCCAGCTCGCTCGTCGACGCCGGTGTCGCCGCCGCGATCCTCCCCGACCTGCCACTCGAGGAGGTCGGTCCGTGGGCGGCCGTGGCCGACGAGGCCGGGGTCGAGACGGTGATGCTCGCCGCCCCCACCGCTCCCGACGAGCGCCTGCCCCGCATCTGCGGTCGGGCCCGGGGGTTCGTGTACGCGGTGGGCCTGCTCGGGGTGACCGGCGAGCGGGACGCGCTGGCGTCGAGCGCGCTGGTCATCGCCCGCCGCCTGAAGGCCGTCACCGACATGCCGGTGCTGGTCGGGGTGGGTGTCTCCGACGCCTCGCAGGCCGCCGAGGTCTGTCAGGAGGCCGACGGGGTGGTGATCGGCTCGGCCCTGGTGCGCCGCCTGCTCGACGGGGAGGGTCCGAGCGGGGCGCACGCGTTCGTGGCCGGCATTCGCCGGGCACTCGACGGCGGTTGACCCCTATCGTGGGGGGCCATGGGCGATGGGGTGCGGAGGCTCTCCGCCTTCCCGCGTGGCCAGCTGATCGAGGAGCCGCTCTTCACGGCCCGCACCAGCGAGCTCGGGCTCCTCGAGCGCCTCGGCCCACCCACCCAGGCGAGCGAGCCCTTGGCGGAAGACCCGTGCTTCTACTGGGATCTGGTCTGGCCGTGCGGTCTCGTGATGGGCATCGAGCTGCACCAGCTCGATGAGCGGCTGGCCGTGCGCCTCGGTGGCGACGAGGTCGAGCACGCCCGTCGCCACCTGGCGGTGGAGCTGTCCGAGATCGAGCTGCTCCGAGACACCGACCCCGCCCGCTACCGCGAGCTCGTGGGTGACCCGGCGCCCGCCGCCTGGGAGGTCTGGAGCGATGATGGGCAGGGGCGGCCCACCCGCCTGCACGCCGGCTTGACCTCGGCGGACGCACACTGCCTGGTCGAGGAGCTGAGCCGGTCCGGGCAGCGCACCAGGTACTGGGCCCGGTGCGCCGAGCCCGGAGGCGGGTGAGACCGGCGGTCTACGCCCTCCCGATGCCCTCGAGCTGGGCGAGGATCCGCAGCATCACCTCGTCCGCGCCACCCCCGATGGACAGCAGCCGGCTGTCGCGGAAGTAGCGCGCCGTCCAGGTTTCCTCCATGTAGCCGATGCCGCCGTGGAACTGGATGCACGTGTCGGCCACCTGCCGCTGCAGCCGGCCGGCCTTGAGCTTGGCGATCGAGGCCATCCTGGTGACGGTGAGCTGGTCGGCGCCGTCGACGATGGCCTGCGCGCACGCATAGTTGTAGTGACGCAGCAGGTCGACCTCGGCGACCAGCTCCGCCAGCTTGAACTGGATCCACTGGTTGTCCGCCAGCGAGCGACCGAACGCCTGGCGCTCCCGCACGTAGGCGATCGTCCGCTCGAGCGCCAAGCCGAGGTTGCCGGCGGCCATGTACGACGCGATGAGCCGCTCGTTCTGGAACTGCGCCATCTGCTGCTGGAAGCCCCGGCCGATCGTCCCGATCGTGTGGTCGACCGGGACCCGCACGTCCACGAAGCTCAGCTCGGCGGTGTCGGAGGAGCGCTGCCCGAGCTTGTCGAGCTTGCGGCTCACCGTGACCCCCTCGGTCGAGGTGGGCACGATGATCTGGCTCATGCCCCGATGGCCGCCCTCGTCCGAGGTCCGAGCGAGCAGGCAGAGCCAATCGGCCTGCGTGCCGTTCGTGATGTAGAGCTTCGTCCCGTTGATCACCCACTCGTCCCCGTCACGCACGGCCCTGGTGCGCAGGCCGGCCACGTCACTGCCCGCGTCGGGCTCGGTCACCGCGATCGCCGCCACCATCTCCCCCCGGATGGCCGGCGCCAGGTAGCGACGCTTGAGCTCCTCGCTGCCGAACCGGTGCAGCGCCGGGGTCGCCATGTCGGTCTGGACGCTCACCGCCATGGCCACCCCGCCCGTCTCGCAGCGTCCCATCTCCTCGCCGTACACCACGGTGAACAGGTGGTCGGCGCCCTGGCCGCCGTAGGCGGGGTCGTACTCCAGGCCGAGGATCCCGAGCGCACCGAGCTTCGGGAACAGATCGTGGGCGGGGAAGGAACCCGCCCGTTCCCAGTCGTCGGCGTGGGGGTTGATCTCCCGCTCGACGACGTCGCGCACCGTCTGGCGGAACATCTCGTGCTCGTCGGTGAAGGCGACCATGCGGCTCGCATCCTCTCGTTCTGGTGGCCTGGCGCGCCGAGGCGGCCAGGGTCATCGGGCCTCGCCGGGCAGCAGCTCGATGGGGATGTCGAGCAGCTTGGCCCGCAGGTACTCGCCGAGCCCCTTCGCCTGGGGATCGGTACGGGTCGAGGCGGCGACCCCGCGACCCAGCAGGCCACGGATCACGAAGTTCAGCGCATACAGGTTCGGCAGCTCGGCCCGCTCGACCTCCAGGCCGCCGGTCTCGGCGGGCATCAGCTGCCGCAGCGCGTCGACGGTGAGCGTGCGGGTCAACCAGGGCCACACGTCGGGGTGGCGAGCCCAGACGCCGATGTTGGCGTTGCCGCCCTTGTCTCCCGAGCGGGCACCGGCGACCAACCCGAGGGGCGCGTGTACCGTTTCGCCGCTCAGTGTCAGCGGTGGGGGTGTGAGCCCGGAATCGCCGTCCGGCGCCGGCGGCGGGCCTGCCGATTGGTGTGGGTGGACCGGGTCGATCCTGATTCGCTCGCCCTCGACGACCACCTCGTGCCGGGGCAGGTCGGCGGGCACCAGCGCGGGCCAGTAGACACCGAAGCTGGTGGCCTCCGACGGCGGGCTGGTGGTGAACAGACCGGGGTAGCTGGCCAGCACCATCTCGATCACCTTGTTCGAGAACGCGCGGCCCACCTTCGCCGGGTCGCGGTCGATGACGGTGATCCGGAGCTGGGCCAGCGCGTCCTCGTTGGTTCGCGGGTCGGGCCGGTCGGTGCGCACCAGCCGCACGTCGACGGCATCGAATGACGCCTTGCCGCCGGGGATGAGCGACCAGAGGGTGCGCTCCGCGACCGCGGCCTTCTCCTCGATGTCGAGACCGGTCAGCACGAAGGTCATGGTGTTGCGGTGACCGCCGAGGTAGTTGATCGCCACCTTGGTGTGGGCCGGCGCCGGCAGCCCGCGCACCCCCGAGATGCGCACCCGGTCCGGGCCCTCCTGCTCCAGCCTGATGGTGTCGAAGCGCACCACCACGTCGGGGTTGGCGTAACGGACCCCTTGGATCTCGTAGAGGAGCTGAGCGGTGACCGTGCCCACCGACACCAGCCCACCGGTGCCGGGGTGCTTGGTGATGACGCTGGAGCCGTCCCGGTGCACCTCCGCGATCGGGAAGCCGCAGCGTTCAATGCCCGGCACCTCCTGGAAGAACGCGTAGTTCCCACCGGTGCACTGCGCGCCGCACTCGATGACGTGCCCAGCCACCACCGCGCCGGCCAGGGCGTCCCAGTCCGTGCGTGACCAGCCGAAGTGGGCAGCGGCGGGCCCGACGACGAGGGCCGCGTCGGTGACCCGACCGGTCACCACCACGTCGGCGCCTCTCGCCAGCGCCTCGGCGATGCCGAACCCGCCGAGGTAGGCGTTGGCGGTGATGGGCTCGGCCCCCACCTCCTCGAGTGTCTCGCCCGTGTCGAGGTTGGTGAGCTCGACGCCTGCGGCCCGCAGCTCGTCGAGTCGGCCCATGAGGTCGTCACCTTCGACGTAGGCCACCCGGGGCGCCAGCCCGAGCCTGGTTGCGAGCCGCTCGACCGCGCCCGCGCAGCCCGCCGGGTTGAGGCCACCGGCGTTGGTGACCACCCGGATGCCGCGGTCCAGACACGTGCCGAGCACCTCCTCGAGCTGAATGAGAAAGGTCCGGGCGAAGCCCCGCTCCGGGTCCTTGAGCCGGTCCTTGGCCAGGATGAGCATCGTGAGCTCCGCCAGCCAGTCACCGGTGAGCACATCGATAGGGCCGCCATCGACCATCTCCCGGGCGGCGGAGAGGCGATCGCCGTAGAAGCCGCTGCAGTTTGCGACCCGAAGCGGCTCGCGGGGTGGGGAACCGGATCCTGCGGTCATGGTTGCTCCTCCACTCGCACCAGGAGCTGATGGGCATCGACGTTGGCTCCCTCGTCCACCAGGATCTCCGCCACCCGCCCATCGGCAGTCGCAGCGATGCGGTGCTCCACCTTCATGGCCTCGAGCACCACCAGCGTCTGGCCGGCGGTCACCGTCGAGCCGACCTCCACCTCCACCCGCACCACCCGGCCCGGGACCGGAGCGGTGGGGCCGGACGCGGCCGAGGCGGTGCGCTTCTCGGGGAACCGAGGGAGCTCGATCAGCTCGGTCTGGCCGGCCGGAGAGTTGACCCAGATCCTGGGGCCCACCTGGTTGACGGCACAGGTGACCATCACCGCACCGATCTCCATCCGCACGCGGTCGGCGCTGACCTCGAGGAGCCGCCCCTCGAGGGTCTCGTCGCCGACCGTGGCGGTGAAGGATCCGTCGGCACGCACCCGGTAGGTGATCTCGAGGGTGGCCCCGCCGGTGGCGAACGCCACCACCTCGCGGTGGTCGCGGTCGACGTTGCGCCATCCTCCGGAGGCGTGCCCCCAGTGCTCGTCTGCCAGCCGCCTCCGGTGGCGCCCGACCAGGGTGGCCGCGATGGCATGGGCGGTGCGGACCGGCTTCCCGGGGGACGCATCGAGCAGTAACGGGTGATCCTCGACGTAGGAGGTCGGCGTCCGCCCGGCGCGGAAGTCGGCGTCCTCGAGCACGGCCACCAGGTGGTCGCGGTTGGTCTCCACCCCGTGGATCTGCATGGTGGTCAACGCCCGCACCAGTCGCCCGATCGCCTCGTCGCGGGTCGCGCCGTGCGCGATCACCTTGGCCAGCAAAGGGTCGTAGAACGTGCTGATCTCGCTCCCGTCGTCGACGCCGGCATCGCAGCGGACCAGCTCGTCCGGGCAGCGGAAGCGATGAAGGGTCCCGAACGTGGGCAGCCAGTCGGCTCCCGGCCGCTCCGCGTACACCCGGGCCTCGATGGCATGCCCCTCGGCGGCCGCGTCCGGCAGATCACGGGCCACCGGTTCACCCTCGGCGGCCCGGAGCTGGAGCACGACCAGGTCGATGCCGGTGACCTCCTCGGTGACGGGGTGCTCGACCTGGAGGCGGGTGTTCATCTCCAGGAAGAAGAACTCGCCGGTGTCGGGGTCCACGAGCAGCTCGACCGTGCCCACACTGTCGTAGCCGATGGCCCGGGCCAACGCGCACGCGGCCTCCCCCAGCCGCCGGCGCAGCGCCGGGTCGACCGCGGGGGAAGGCGCCTCCTCGATGAGCTTCTGGTGCCGGCGTTGGATCGAGCACTCCCGCTCACCCAGATGGGCGACGTGACCATGGCGGTCGGCGACCACCTGCACCTCGATGTGTCGCGGGCTGGCCAGCCACCGCTCCGCGAACACCCGCTGGTCGGCGAACGAGGCCTGTGCTTCCCGGCGAGCGGTCGCCACCGCGCCGGCCAGCGCGTTCGGCGTCTCGACCAGCCGCATGCCCTTGCCCCCTCCGCCGGCGGCGGCCTTGACCAGCAACGGGTAGCCGACCGCTGCGGCCTGCTCGTGGAGCACGAACGGCGTGTCGCCGGTGAGCTCGGCGCTCGGCAGCGTGGGGACCCCGACGCTCGTAGCCACCCGCTTGGCCTCCAGCTTGTCGCCCATCAGCCGGATGGCCTCGACGTGGGGACCGACCCAGATGAGGCCCGCGGACTCGACCGCGGCCGCGGCGGGCGCGCGCTCCGCCAGGAACCCGTAGCCCGGGTGCACCGCGCTGGCGCCGGTGCGCTCGGCCGCGGCCAGGATCTTGTCGACGTCCAGGTAGGACTCCGCAGCCGAGGAGCCTCCGAGGGGGACGGCCACGTCGGCGGCTCGGACATGGAGGGCGTCGCGGTCCGGCTCGGCGTACACGGCCACGGTGCGCATACCCAGCCCCCGGGCGGCGCGGATGATGCGCACGGCGATCTCGCCCCGGTTGGCGATCAGCAGGGTGTCGATGCGGCTCATCTCACATCCGGAACACGCCGAAGGCCTCCGCGCCCTGCACGGGGGCGGAATGGGTGGCGGACAGGGCGATCCCCAGGACGGTGCGGGTGTCGCGGGGGTCGATGATGCCGTCGTCCCACAGGCGGCCGGTGGCGAACAGGGCGGTCGATTCCCGCTCGATCTGGTCTTCGATCGTCGCCCGCATCCTGCGGTCGGCGTCCTCGTCGTAGTCCCGACCGGCGCGGGTCGCTGCAGCCCGCTGGACGATCGACATCACCCCCGCGAGCTGCTTCGGCCCCATCACCGCGATGCGGTGGTTGGGCCAGCTGAACACGAACCGGGGGTCGAATGCCCGACCGGACATCCCGTAGTTGCCGGCGCCGTAGGAGGCCCCGATCATCAGGGTGAGGTGAGGCACCCGGGAGTTCGACACGGCGTTGATGAGCATCGAGCCGTGTTTGATGATCCCGCCACGCTCGTAGCGGGTGCCCACCATGAACCCGGTGATGTTCTGCACGAACAGCAGCGGGGTGTCGCTGCGGTTGCACAGCTGGATGAACTGCGCACCTTTCTGCGACTCCTCGGAGAACAGGATGCCGTTGTTGGCCAGGATGCCGATGGGGTAGCCCCACAGCTCGGCCCAGCCGCACACGAGCTGGCTGCCGTAGAGCGGTTTGAACTCGTCGAAGTGGCTGCCGTCGACCACCCGCCAGAGCACCTCCCGGGCGTCGAAGGGAATCCGCACGTCCGCCGGCGCGATCCCGAGCAGCTCTTCGGGGTCCAGGCAGGGCGGCGCGCCGGGACCCCTCGGTGGGGGACCGGCCTTCCGCCAGCCCAACCGTCGAACGATCGAGCGACCCAGGCGGAGGGCGTCGTGCTCGTCCGCGGCCAGGAAGTCGGCCAGGCCGGAGACCCGGGCGTGCATCTCGGCCCCTCCGAGCTGCTCCTCGTCGGCGTCCTCGTCGATGGCCATCTTCACCAGGGGAGGCCCGCCCAGGAACACCTTGGCTCCTCCCTCCACGAAAACCGTGTAGTCACTCATGCCCGGCACGTAGGCCCCACCGGCCGTCGACGAGCCGAACACCAGGGTGACCGTCGGGATGCCGGCGGCCGACAGGCGGGTCAGGTTCTTGAAGGTGGCGCCGCCCGGGACGAAGACGTCGGCCTGCCTGGGGAGGTCGGCTCCACCGGACTCGGTCAGGTTGACCATCGGCAGCCGGTTGCGGAGCGCGATCTCCTGGGCTCGCAGGGACTTGGCGATGGTGGTGGGGGAGGAGGTGCCTCCCTTGACCGTCGGGTCGTTGGCACTGATCACGCACTCGACGCCGGCGACCTGCCCGATGCCGGTGACCATCGCCCCGCCGAGGGGGTCGTCGGTGCCCCAGCCGGCCAGCGCCGACAGTTCCAGGAACGGGCTGTCGCGGTCCACGAGCAGGTCGATGCGCTCCCGCACGAGCAGCTTGCCCCGCTGACGGTGGCGCCGGACGTAGTGCTCGCCGCCGCCGGCGAGCACCCGGGCCTCGGCGGCGCGCACCTCCTCGAGCAGGGCCGTCATCGCCTCCCGGTTGGCGCGGAACGCCTCCGACCGCGGGTCGATCGTGGTCGGTGGTGAGGCTTCCATCGGCCGGCACGCTACCGTGCGCGCCCGTGAGCGAGGAGTCCGTCGCCGGGAGCCTGTACGAGCGGGTGGGGGGCCGGCCCTGGTTCGAGGCGCTGGTGGAGCGGTTCTACGCCGGGGTGGCGACCGATCCGGTCCTGCGGCCGCTCTACCCCGAAGACCTGCGGGAGTCACGGGAGCACCTGGCGGCCTTCCTCGTCCAGTACTGGGGCGGGCCCGCCACCTACAGCCAACAGCGGGGCCACCCTCGG
Source organism: Rhabdothermincola sp. (assembly GCF_036846205.1). NCBI lineage: Bacteria > Bacillati > Actinomycetota > Acidimicrobiia > Acidimicrobiales > Iamiaceae > Rhabdothermincola > Rhabdothermincola sp. The sequence goes on from NZ_DAIUCK010000079.1 coordinate 15,845, forward strand.
CTGCGCATGCGCCATGCGCCGTTCGCCATCGGTCCTGCCGAGGCGGCCGCGTGGTACCTGCACATGGAGTCGGCGGTGCGCGGTGGTGGGCTCGATCCCGACGACGAGGTGCTGGTGCTCGACTACTTCCGGCGAGCCGCTCGCCATCTGATCAACCACGCCGGGTGAGCCCTCCCGGAGGGTGCACGGCGTAAATCCACCGTTCGCGGCTCGGAGTTGGTCATGCTGGTCTGCGGGTGGGGCCCGTGAAGCGGACTCGAACAGCCCGGTTCCACCCCTGCCGGCGGTGCCGGGCCATGAGGAGGA
>NZ_DAIUCK010000080.1:0-15411 GCF_036846205.1 Rhabdothermincola sp.
GTGTTGTCACCCCAGGCCCACAAGGTGCCGTCGGTGCGGACCGCGACCGTGTGGTGTCGGCCGGCATCGACGGTGGCCCAGTCGGTGCCGGTGCCGATCTGCACGGGCTCGGGGTAGCCCGTGTAGTCGCCCGTACCGAGCTGCCCGTAGGTGTTGTCACCCCAGGCCCACAAGGTGCCGTCGGTGCGGACCGCGACCGTGTGGTATCGGCCGGCATCGACGGTGGCCCAGTCGGTGCCCGTGTCGACCTGGACCGGGGCGGTGTACCAGGTGTAGTCGCCGGTGCCGAGCTGCCCGGAGCTGTTGTAGCCCCAGGCCCACAAGGTGCCATCCGTCTTGACCGCGACCGTGTGGTACCACCCTGCACTCACGGTGGCCCAGTCGGTGCCGGCACCGATCTGCACGGGAGCGAGGTGGTCCGTGGTGTCGCCCGTGCCGAGCTGCCCGAAGGCGTTGTAGCCCCAGGCCCACAAGGTGCCGTCGGTCTTGATGGCGACCGTGTGGGACCACGCTGCGCTCACGGTGGCCCAGTTGGTTCCGGTGCCGATCTGCACGGGAGCGGCGTGGCTCGAGTAGTCGCCGGTGCCGATCTGCCCGTAGCTGTTCCAGCCCCAGGCCCACAAGGTGCCGTCGGTCTTGATGGCGACCGTGTGGGACTCGCCGGCGCTGACGGTGGCCCAGTCGGTGCCGGTACCGATCTGCACCGGAGCGGTGTGGTCAATGTAGTCACCGGTGCCGAGCTGGCCGTAGTAGTTGGTGCCCCAGGCCCACAAGGTGCCGTCGGTGCGGATAGCGACCGTGTGGTGTCGGCCAGCGCTGACGGTAGCCCAGTCGGTGCCGGTACCGATCTGCACCGGAGCGGAGTGGTCAATGTAGTCACCGGTGCCGAGCTGACCGTCGCTGTTGTCACCCCAGGACCACAAGGTGCCGCCGGTGAGTGGGGCGTCGTCATCGCGGATGGTCACCGTCGCGGTACCCGCGCCGATGGTCAGCCCCGGACTCGGGGACGACAACGTGACGGTGACCGTCTCGTCACCCTCGGCGACCGTGTCAGGCAACACCCCCACCGACACCACCCTGGTGGTCTGCCCCGCCTTGAACGAAACGGTCTTGCTGTACGCCTTCTTGAAATCAACGCCCGCCGTGGCCGTGCCCGCCGCGACCGTAGCCACCACACTCAGCGGACCCGGAGCAGGCGCCGACAGGGTGACGGCGACAGCCGCGTTGTTCGTGGCGGTGGGCGGTCCCAACCGTAGTGTGGTTGACCGTGACGACACAGTGGTGACGGCGACAGCCGCGTTGTTCGTGGCGGTGGGCGTACGGGCAGTGTCACCCTCCACGATGGTCGCGTCCGCGACCGACACCACCGGAGAACCGCCCGCCGGATCATCATCCACGATGGTCCCCACCCCCACCGCGTCACCCAGAGTGATCTCACCAGAAGCACCAGTGAGGGTCACGACGAACGTCTCGTCACCCTCCACCACCGTGTCACCAGTGATCTTCACCCCGATCGCACCCACGGTCTTGGTCTTGCCACTGGTGTTCGGCTTGAACGTCAGCGTCCCGGTACGCAACACCAGATCACCGCTGCCGGTGGTCCCATGCGTCACCGAGTAGGTCACCGTGGAGATCGTCGTCGCCGGGTTCGCGAGGGTCACCGGCACCTTCACCACCCGAGTACCGCTGTCACCCTCGACCACCGACACATCCCCCACCGACGCCACCACCGGCCCCGACGCCTGCGCCGGAGACCCCGGCGCAGCCGCGAGCAGAGCAGCCGCCAACACCATGGTGAGAGCCAGCGCGACCAGCCGGGCAGCCCGCCGCGCCAGGGGGTAAGGGTCGTCGCGAACCACGGTCACCTTCCGCCTCCTCAAACCGGGCCCACCACCCGCGGGGACCCTCGCAGCACAATCAGTGACAACTGATACCAACGCGGCAGCCCCGCGATCAACCAGGTGACCAAGCCGACGATCTGGAGACCGGACCTCGAGGGTTCGCCACCGGGGAGCGTGATCGCACCCGTGGCACGTGCCTCGCCGAGCCCGCATCCAAGTTGAGGTCCAGTCTCTGGGTCAGAAGTCGATCCCGCGCTTGGCTCGGATGCCGGCCCGGTAGGCATGTTTGACGTCGGCGATATCCGACACCGTGTCGGCCACCTCGACCAGCCCCGGTGGCGCGTTGCGCCCGGTGGCCACGACGCTCACCTGACCCGGCCGGTCCCGGATGGTGGCGAGCACCTCCGTGCTGTCGATCCAGCCCCAGTTCAGGGGGTAGGTCACCTCGTCGAGCACCACCAGGCGGTGCTCACCCCCGACGATGAGCTCCCGGGCCCGCTCCCACGCCGCCGCGGCCACGTCCCGGTCGAGGTCGAGGTCCTCGGACTCCCAGGTGAACCCCTCCCCGTGGGCCCACCAGTCCACGCCGAGTTGGCGGCAGACCTTCTCCTCGCCGGTACGCCAGCGACCGGACTTCAGGAACTGCACCACCGCCACCCGCCACTCACGGGCCACCGATCGCAGCACGGTGCCCATCGCCGCGGAGGTCTTCCCCTTCCCCGGACCGGTGAAGACCACCACCAGCGACGCCGCCCGACGCAGGCCGTCGGGTCGCGGGTCGTCGGTCGGGATGTCATCAGGATCACGCTCAGGCATCATCACCTCACTGTTCGCCACCGTTCGCCGATGAACCTGGCCTGGAGGTGACCGTCCGCCGCCCGACCGGACGCGTCCGGCCCTCCCTGCCATCACCGCCAGCGAATCGTTCGAGCTCCTCGAGGGGCACGAGCACCGCCCCCGCCCGCTCGGCCAGCTCGCGGGCCCGACCCAGCCGGGTCCGACCCTGCTCACTGTCCACCACCACCACAGCCACCCCCGCCCGGACCAGCTCCCTCGCCGCCTCGGCCGCATCCGACGAGGCGGCAGCCGGGCTGGTGCCCGCTGCGGTCGCCCGACCGTCGGTGATCAGCGCCACGGTCACCGGGCCGCTCGGAGCGGCTCGGGTGATCACCATCGCAGCCTCCCGCAAGCCCTCGGCGATGGGCGATGCGCCTCCGGGATGCAGCTCCGCCAGCCGGGCCCGGGCGACCTCGACCGAGGAGGTCGGCCGGAGGACCGTGGTCGCGCCATCCCCACCGAAGGTCACCAGCGCCACTCGGCAGCGGCGCCGGTAGGCATCGGCCAGCAGCGCCACCGCCGCCGACCGGGCCAGCTCGAGCCGTCCGGCCGCGCCCATCGAACCCGAGGCGTCGACCACGAACACCACCAACGCGCCCTGCGGCTGCTGCCGCAGCATCGAGCGCAGGTCGCCCGGCTCGGCGGGGGCGTCCGGTGACGCGCTGGCCGCCCGGCGCGCCACCAGCGCCACCGCGGATCCGAGTGGGTCGACGCCGAGCTCGGCGTCGAAGTCGCCAGGCCGCACAGCCCGCCCCCGGGGCCCGCCGGCGGTGACCGCCCGCCCGTGAGCCGAGCTCACGGAATCGACCCGATCACCCGGGCCGATCGGCAATCGCAGCGGTGGAGCCTCACCCATGGGCGCCCGATCCTCGGGGTCCCCCACCCGCCCCAGGCCGTGGGGAGCGGGGTGGTCCGACCCTGCGGGGTGCGACGGCGTCGACGGGTTCGCTCCGGCATCACCGGGCCCGACACCCACCTCACCAGCACCCTCGGCCGGCGGTGAGCCCTCCCCATGGGGTGCGCCGCGGTCGAAGGCGGCATCGAGCTCCGCCTGATCGATGCCGGGCTGCTCGAACGGGCGCCGTCGCCGCCGATGCGCCAGGACCATCGGCGCCACCCGGCGGAGATCGTCCACCCCCACCGCCGACCGGCCCTCCCACGCGGCCAGCGCGCTCGCCGCTCGGACGAGCATCAGATCGCCCCGCAGACCCTCGGCACCCACGGCGAGCACCACCGTGCTCGCCACCCGCAGCACCTCGTCATCGAGGTGCACCGGCCGACGGCGGGCCGCATCGATCCTGGTGCGAAGTGCCGCGAGCTCGCCGTCCGGCGCCGGTCCCTCGCCCCGCTCCGTCGCCAGCTGCCGGCGGACCGCCTCCACCCGGTCGTCGACCGCCTCAGGAGCTCGGACCTCCACCGACAACCCGAACCGGTCGAGCAACTGGGGTCGCAGCTCACCCTCCTCCGGGTTCATCGACGCCACCAGCACGAAGCGGGCCGGGTGAACGTGGGACACGCCATCGCGCTCGACCCGGTTCAGGCCGGAGACCGCCACGTCCAGGAGCGCGTCGACCAGGTGATCGGCGAGCAGGTTGATCTCGTCGACGTAGAGGACCCCGCCGTCCGCCGCGGCCAGCAGCCCCGGGCGGAACGACGGGGTGCCGTCCCGCAACAGCGACTGCAGGTCGAGGGTGCCGAGCGTGCGGTCCTCACCGGCGCCGAGGGGCAGCTCGACGAAGGGAGCGTCGCCGGGCAGCAACGCCGCCAGGCCCCGCGCCAGGGTGGTCTTCGCCGAGCCCTTGTCGCCGCGCAGCAGCACCCCACCGAGTTTCGGCTCGACCGCTGCGAGGACCAGCGCCAGCTTGGCCTGCTCCTGGCCGACCACCGCGGTGAACGGCAACATCGTCCTCACCGCAGCTCCTCCCATCCCTCCGCCTCCACCACCGCGTCCGCGAGCGCCGCGCTCGCGTCCTCCGAGGCCTGCCACAGCCCCCGCCGGGCCGCGTCCAGGAGCCGCTCGGCCAGCTCGCGCAGCGCGGCGGGGTTCGAGCGCCGGAACAGCTTCCGGACCTCGGGGTCCATCACGTACGCCGCGGTGATCCGCTCGTACATCCAGTCGTCGACCACCCCGGTGGTGGCGTCGTAGCCGACGAGGCAGTCGACGGTCGCCGCCAGCTCGGCGGCACCTCGATAGCCGTGGGCGGCCATGGCCGTGATCCAACGAGGGTTGAGTGCCCGGCTGCGCAGGACCCGGGCCGCCTCCTCGGCCAGGGAGCGCACCACGGGTCGGGCGGGATCGGACGAGTCCCCGATCACCGCCGCCGGCGTGGATCCCGTGAGCGAGCGGACCAGCGCCACCATGCCGCCGTGGTCGGCCAGGTAGTCCTCCGAGTCGAAGATGTCGTGCTCCCGGTCGTCCTGGTTCTTCACCGCCACGTCGATCAGCGCGAAGCGCCGGCGCATCGCGGCCTCGTCGGCCACGCCGTAGCCGTGTCGGCCGTAGCTCCAGCCCGACCATGCGGCGTAGATCGACGCCAGGTCGTCCTCGGTCGCCCACTGCCCGGACTGCAAGGCTTCGATGATCCCGGCGCCGTAGGCTCCCGGTGCCGGCCCGAACACCCGCGGGTCGGCGGGCGAGCACCGCAGGGCGTTCTGCTCGGGCGGTTCATCCTCCAGCGACGCCACCAGCCGCGCCGCGTCGTCCACGAGCCGCACGAGGTTCGGGAAGGCGTCGCGGAAGAAGCCGCTGATCCGCAGGGTCACGTCGACCCGAGGTCGGCCGAGCTCGGCCAGCGGGATCGGCTCCAGCCCGACGACGCGACGGGTCTCGGCGTCCCAGACGGGCCGCACCCCGAGCAAGGCCAGCGCCTCGGCGACGTCGTCGCCCTGGGTCCGCATCGCCGCGGTCCCCCACACCACCAGGCCGACGCTGCGGGGGTGGGAGCCGTGCTGCTCGAGGTGGCGGGCCAGGAGGGCGTCAGCCAGGCGCACCCCCGTCTCCCACGCGAGCGGCGTCGGGAGCGCCTGCGGGTCGAGGGTGTAGAAGTTCCGGCCTGTGGGCAGCACGTGCGCCCCGCCCCGGGTGAGAGTTCCGGCCGGCCCCGCCGGCACGTACCGCCCGTCCAGGCCCCGCAGGAGGTTGGTGATCTCGTCGCTCGTACGCCGCAGCATCGGCACCAGCCACGCACACACCCACTGCAGGGTCGGTCCGTCGCCGGCGGTCGCTCGCCAGCCCCGCTGCGCAACGGCCTGCACCCGGCGCCGGCACTCCGCCTCCAGAGCATCGGCGTGGCGCGGATCGTCGATGGACAAGCCCAGCTCCGACGCGACCGTGGCCCTCAGGGAGGGCACGGTCCCCTGCGGGAGCCGAGTGACGGCGAGGACGGCATCGACCAGCGCGTCACCGCCGGGTGGCTCGCCCAGCACGTGCAGCCCCCCACGGATCTGGGCGTCCTTCAGCGTGCACAGGTACCCGTCGAGTTCGGCGAGCATCTCGTCGAACGCATCTTCCTCGGGTCGTTCCCCGATCCCGAGGTCCCGGTCGAGGCGGGCCTCGGTGAGCGTCGCCCAGATCCGCTCGCGCAACGCCGGCAGCTTGGCGGGATCCAGGACCTGGAGCTGGCTGTACTCGTCGAGCAACTGCTCCACGCGGGCGAGCTCGCCATAGGTCTCGGCCCGGGTCAGCGGGGGCGAGAGGTGATCGATGATCACCGCGTGGGCCCGACGCTTGGCCTGGCTGCCCTCGCCCGGGTCGTTGACCAGGAACGGGTAGAACAGCGGCAGCTCACCGATGGCGACGTCCGGGAAGCACGCGGCGCTCAGCGCCAACGCCTTGCCGGGGAGCCACTCGAGGGTGCCGTGCTTGCCGACGTGCACCACCGCGTCCGCACCCCACACCGCGTCCAGCCACCGGTAGAAGCCCAGGTAGTGGTGGGTCGGCGGCAGGTTCGGCGCGTGGTAGATCGCGACCGGGTCGTCGCCGTACCCGCGTGGCGGCTGCACGGCGACGAGCACGTTGCCGAGCTCCAGACCACTGAAGACCAGCGCCCCGCCGCGCACCCGGTGGGTGCCCGGCGCCGGTCCCCACCGTTGCTCGACCTCTCGCCGGGCCTGCTCCGGAAGGGTCTCGAACCATGACCGGTACGCCCGGGTGTCGAGCCGACCCACCGCCCGGCCCGGATCGGCCGCGCCCGCGGTGTCGGTGTCGTCGACGAAGCCGGCCTCGATCTCGGCCATCAGGGCGTCCCCGTTCTCCGGCAGCTCGCCGACCCGGTAGCCGGCGGTGGCGAGCGCCTCGAGGATCCGCAGCACCGAGCGGGGGCAGTCCAGCCCGACGGCGTTGGCGAGACGGCCGTGGCGGGTGGGGTAGGCGGAGAGCACCAGCGCGATCCGCCGCCGGTCAGGTGGGGTGCGCCGAAGGCGCGCGAGTCGGGCCGCGATCCCGGCGAAGCGCTCGACCCGGTCGGGGATGCAGCGGTAGGCCCGAACCTCGGTGCCGAGCTCGTCGCCCTCGTCGACCACCTCGTTGAACGCGAACACCGGGCCGATCACCCGCCCGTCCATCTCCGGGATCGCCACCCCCGCCGCGGCGTCGTACGGACCCAGGCCGTTCGGGTCGACCGCCCACTCCCGCGAGGACTGACCGGCGGAGGCCGCGTGGAGCACCGGGACGTCCAGCGAGGCGATCGCCTCGATGTCCCAGGGGTCGCCCTCGAGCCCACCGGGTGCACCGACCGTGCCCGCGCCCGAGTTGGCCCCACCGGCGGCGAGCACCGTGGTGACCAGCAGCTCGACCTGCTCGCCGCGCAGCAGCTCCACCACCGGTGCGCCGGCGTCGCCGCGCAACGAGTAGCACCACACGACGACCACGCCGAGGCCCCGGGCTTCGAGCGCGTCAGCGAGCTCGTCCACGAACCCGGTGTTCCCCGCCACGAGGTGCGCCCGGTAGAACACCACCCCCACCCGGGGCCGGCCGTCGTCGAACCCGGTACTTCGCCGCCAGATGCCGTGGGCCGGGATCTCCTCGGGGGGTTCCACGGGCAGGTCCGCACCGAGGACCGCGCTCGCCACGAAGCACATGAACCGGCCGAGGTTCGCCGGTCCCCCCTGCACCAGGTACCGGAACGCCTCCCGGTGCACCGCGGCCGGCACCGTGGAGCGGGCGGCGAGCGGCCCGTCGGGCACCGCCTCGCCCCCGAAGGCCAGCAGCGGCACGTCCCGAGACCGGCACCATGCGTCGAGGTCGTCGAAGCCGTCCTCCCACAGGCGACGGCCGCCGAGCAGCCGCACCACCACACATCGGACTCCCTCGAGGTCGCGGCCCGGGTCGAACCGCCAGGTCTGGCGGGCCCGCACCCGAGGACAGGCCGGCGGCAGGCCCTCGATGGCGATCCGCAGCGCGAGCACCTCGGTGTCGACGTTGGTGAGGTAGAGGATCGCCCCGGGCTCGCTCATCGAACCGCGTCTCCGGCTCTCGGGGTGCCGCATGCGAGCAGGTGCTCGACCGCAGCGAGATCGAGGTGACGCTCGAGGGCGCCCACCAGCGCGTCGAGCTGCGCGTCGCGAGCAGCTGCGAGGCTGGCCCCGTCGCTGACCCAGCGCTTGCCGCGGCGGGCGGCCACCCGTTCGAGGAACGCCCGCCGGAACCGGTCCGTGTCGAGCAGGCCGTGCAGCGTGGTGCCGTGCACGTCACCGACGCGCACACCGTCGAGGTGGTCCCCTCCATCCTCGTCGACCACCACCACGAAAGGGTCGCCGCCGTCGGGGCTGACCCGTCCGTGGTGGATCTGGTAGCCCTCGACCCCGGCGGCGTCCGCCGGGAAGCCCTCCACCCGACCGCGACAGCGGCGGGTGACCTTGCCGGGGAGGAAGCGGGTGTGCACCGGCAGGAGACCCAGACCCCGCACCTCACCGGCTCGGGATTCGACCCCGCCGGCGTCCGTGATGCGGCGGCCGAGCATCTGGTAGCCGGCACAGATCCCGAGCACCGTGGCGTCCGTGCGGCGGATCGCGTCCGCCAGTCCGCGCCGGTGCAACCAGACGAGGTCGTCCACGGTGGCCTTCGACCCCGGCAGGATCACCAGGTCGGGGTCGCCCATCCCGGCTGCGTCGTGCACCCAGCGCAGCCGGACACCGGCCTCGAGTCGGAGGGCGTCGAGGTCCGTGGCGTTCGCCAGGCGGGGAAGGCGCACCACGGCCACGTCGAGCTCGTCCGCCAGCGCGGGCCGTGGCTCCGTCAGCGGGCGCTCCAACGCCATCGAGTCCTCACTATCGACCCACGCCGTCTCGAGCCACGGCAGCACGCCGATGGTGGGGATCCCCGTGCGGGCCTCGAGCTGCGCGCACCCGTCGGCCAGCAGCGCGGGGTCGCCCCGGAGCTTGTTGATCACGAATCCCCGCACGAGGGCCCGCCACGGTGCCGGGAGCCACTCCACGGTGCCGAGCAGCGAAGCGAACACCCCCCCGGGGTTGATGTCACCCACGAGGATGGCCGGCACCCCGACCGCCTCCGCCAGGCGGAGGTTCACGATGTCACGGTCGAACAGGTTGATCTCCGCCGGGCTGCCCGCTCCCTCGCACAGCACGACATCGAACCGCTCGGCGAGGCTGCGGTGGGCCTCCAGCACCACCTCGAACAGCTCGGGCTTGCGCCGGTGGTACTCGGCGGCCGACAGCACTGCCCACGGGCGACCCATCACCACCACCTGGCAGGCCCGCTCGCCGGTGGGCTTCAGCAGCACCGGGTTCATCGCCACCACGGCGTCGGCACCGGCGGCGTAAGCCTGGTGGGCCTGCGCCCGGCCGATCTCGCCGCCGTCGGCGGTCACCGCCGAACTGAGCGACATGTTCTGTGCCTTGAACGGCGCGACCGCAACGCCCCGGCGAGTGAGCCACCGGCACAGGCCCGCCACCAGCGTGCTCTTCCCGGCGTTCGAGCTGGTGCCGCAGACCATCAGGCCTCCCGCGCTCGTGGCCATCAGCCGCTCCCCACGGGCTGATCGCGGAACCGGGCGCGAGTCAGGAACAACGCCAGCGCGTCGATGTCGGGTGGGCAGGCGGTGGGTCGCAGGGTTTCCGGAAGGCTCTGCCAGATGCGCACCACCGCCGGTGGGCGCAGGCGGGCGGCGCCGAGCAGCGCCCGGTCACCGAGGATCTCCGGCCCACCACACCGGCCCACCGTCCCGTCGACCATGACCGCCACGGTGTCGGCCCAGCGGTGTGCGAGGTCGACGTCGTGGGTCGACACCACGACGGTCGTGCCGTGCCGATGGAGGCGGTCGAGCACCTCGAGCACCTCCTCGACGGCGGTGGGGTCGAGTCCCGCGGTGGGCTCGTCCAGCAGCAGCACCGGCGGCTCGGTCACGGCCACCGCCGCGATGGCCACCCGGTGCCGCTCACCGCCGGAGAGCAGGTGGATCGGCCGGTCACGCAGGTGGGTGAGTGACAGCTCGGCGAGGATCCGCTCGACCGCTGCAAGGGCATCGCGCTCGGCGGCCCCGAGGTTGAGGGGGCCGAACGCCACCTCCTGGAGCACGGTTCCGGCCAGCAGCATGTCATCGGGGTGCTGCACCACGAGGCCCACGTATCGCCGCCAGCGGCGCAGCGACCGCCGGTCGTAGGCCTGGGGCACCCCGTCGAGATGAACGATCCCCCGCTCGGGTCGCAGGATGCCGTCGAGGTGCAAGAGCAGGGTGGTCTTGCCCGACCCGTTGGCACCGAGCAGCGCCAGCCGGCACCCCGCCGGGATCCGCAGGTCGCAACCTCGCAACGCGTACGACGGTGCGTTCCGGTAGCGGAACCACAGGCCGCAGGCCTCCATCGCCGGGGAGCTCACCCCCGGCACGCTCACAGCCACCCACCCCCGACGGCGACGGCGACCGCCACGAGCACACCCAACGCGACCGAGCTCCCGACGACGAACGTCGGTGACGGCCTGCACCCGTCGTCGAGCAGATGCACCGTGCCGTCGAAGTTCCGCGCGGCCAGCCCCGTGGCGAGCCGTTCGGCCTGGCCGATCGATCCCACGAACGCCGCCGCCGCCAGCGCGCCGATGGAGCGCACGGAGCGGCGAACCCCCAGGTAGCCACCCCGGCTCTCCTGTGCGAGCCGCTGCCAGCGCGCTCGCTCCAGCCCGACCGCCACCATCCGGTACATGAGCATCGCCAGCTCGCACACCGACGCCGGCACCCGCCACCGGCGAGCCCGGGCCAGCAACGCCGGGAGCGGGACCGTGCAGGCGAGCAGCACCGCCGCTGCGCCCGCCGCGATCGCCCGACCCGCGAGCGTCAAGCCGGCTCGGGGGTCGCCGAGCCCCACCGTCGGGGGCCAGCCCGGCTGGATCGACACCGTCGACACCACCACCCCCGTGGCTACGAACCCCGCCGGTGCCCGCAGGATGCGCAGCACCTCGCCGGGCGGAAGGGCGGCGAGCCGGCAGGAGACCGCCACGGCGCCGAGCACCAGCGGTGCGGTCGGCCACACCGGCAGAGTGACCGCCGCGATCAGCAGGCCCCCACTCCACCACAGCCGCTCACCGAGGTGGCGGGTGGACCAGCGGTTGGTGTGGGCCAGCGTGTCGATGGTCGAGATGGCGCTCACGAGGTCTCGGACCGCGCCAGCCCGTCGGCGCCGTCTCCGAGCCGCCTGCGGCGAGCCCCCACCACGTAGCCGAGCACCCCGGCACCGGCGGCCGCTTGCAGGGCGAAGAGGAATCCCTCGATCTCCCCGGACGGCGGTGACCACCAGCCCTCGAACCACGGCTCGTAGCCGGGATCGATCGCCGTGACCTCGTCGGCGGCCTGCGCGTCGGCGCCCGCCCACTCAGCCCCCCGGCGGGCCACCAGCGGCGCCACCACCAGCACCACCACCGCGGCCAGCACCGCGAGCGAGCCCCGCAAGGAGGGCGATCGACCGTCCCGCCGAGTCGCCCACTCGGGCAGGGCGACCGTGCTCCGGGCGGCGAGCCACCCGAGCGCCAGCGAGGTGAGCAAGCCCTCGATCACCGACAGCGGAATCTGGGTGACGGCGAAGATCCCGAGGAACTTGGTGACCGAGCCGGCGACACCCGAGGCGGGATCCGGGTGGGCCAGCGCGAGCTGCCCGGCGGTGACGACGTAGGTGGTGAGGTTGCTGACCCCGGCGGCCACCCCACCCGCGGTCGACCAGCGCAGGCCGGTCGCAAGCCCCGCCCGCAGCACCCACCACGCCACGAGGGGACCGACCACGGCCATCGAGAAGATGTTGGCGCCGAGGGTGGTGATCCCACCGTGGGCGAGCAGCAGCGCCTGGAACACCAGCACGATCGACCCCAGCGCCATCATCGGCCACGGACCCACCAGCGCGATGCCCAGGCCCACACCGGTCGGGTGGGAGCAACTCCCGGTGACCGAGGGGATCTTCATCGCCGACAGGACGAAGCAGAACGCCCCGGACGCCGCGACCGGGAGCTTCTGATCCGGTCGCTGGGCGATGGTGCGTCCCAGGGACCGGAAACCGATGACGACGAACGGGGCAGCGGCGAGGGTCCACACCACCACCCACAGCGGGGGCAGGAACCCCTCCGCGATGTGCATCGCGAAGATCATGGTGACGTCTCCTAGCGTCTCGTTCGGTTCACGGACGCAGGTGTCCTGGCTCCCGGATCACCGCTCCCTCTCGGCCTTCCAACCCCGAACGGTCGTGGCGTGTGGTGAGAGGTCGCTCCCCGGTCACAGTTGCTGGACAGCCCCGGATTCACACCGGTGTTCCCTGCGACCGGCGCGGACTCTAGGCGCGGGGGTCGAGCACCGCCACCCTTCCACCGATTGCCGCCACCTCGGGGTCTCCTACGATCGAGGCCGATGACCCGGGTGCTCGTGCTGGCGGGGACCACCGAGGCCACCCGGCTCGCGGGGTTGCTCACCGACGACGGGCTCGAGGTGATCAGCTCCTTCGCCGGCATGACCACCGATCCGCGCAGCCGGCCGGGCCTGGTGCGAAGCGGCGGGTTCGGGGGGGTCGACGGCCTCCGCCGCTACCTCGACGAGGAGGCCATCGACCTGCTCATCGACGCCACCCACCCCTTCGCCGCCTGCATGCCCCACCACGCGGCGGCCGCCGCCAGTGGGGCCGGGGTGCCACTGGTCCGCCTCCTCCGCCCACCGTGGACCCCAGGTCCCGGGGACCGGTGGGTCTGCGTCCCCGGCCTGCCGGAAGCCGCCGCGGCGATCGACGAGCTCGACGCCCGGGTGGCCTTCCTGACGGTCGGCAGGCGGGAGCTCCACCATTTCGACCGCGCCCGCCACACCCGGTTCGTGGTCCGCTCGATCCATCCTCCGGAACGGCCCCCACCCCGAACGACACTGGTGCTGGACCGGGGGCCCTACGAGTTGGCCGCGGAACGCGACCTGCTCGTGCGCCACAGGGTCGACGTCATCGTGGCCAAGAACGCAGGGGGGACCGCCACCCGGGCCAAACTGGACGCGGCCCGGGAGCTCGGGCTTCCGGTGGTCATGGTCGAGCGGCCGTCCCAGCCGGCGGTGCGGCGGGTGGCAACAGCCGAGGACGCCCGACGATGGGTGCAGGTCACCCTGGGCCGAGGGTGAGGCCCCGGGTCACAGCTCGTCGAGCGTCGCGGTCCCGGCCAGCGCCTCCCGGGTCGCTCGCAGCAGCGGCACCGCCAGCATCGCTCCCCCGCCCTCGCCGGTGCGGATCCCCAGCTCGAACAGGGGACGCAACCCGAGCAGCTCCAACCCCACGGCCGCAGCCGGCTCGGGTGAGCGATGGGATGCCACCATCGCGTCGCGCACCCCGGGCACCAGACGCTCGGCCAGGGCGGCGGCGGCGAGCGTGACCACCCCGTCGAGCACCACCGGCACCCCGATCGACGCCGCACCCGCCACGAAGCCGGCCATGGCCGCCACCTCCAGGCCACCGAGCCGGCTCAGCACCTCGAGTGGCCCCGTGTCGTCGGGCACGGCCGCGACCGCGGCCGCCACCACCTCGCGCTTCCGGGCCAGCGCATCATCGGGGATGCCCGCCCCCCGACCGGTGAGCGCCATCGGGTCCTCGCCACTCAGCCAGGCCAGCAGCGCCGCCGCCCCGGTCGTGTTGCCGATCCCCACCTCACCCACACACAGGGTGCGGGCCCCACCCGCCACCAACCGCTCCGCAGTGCGGGCTCCCACCGCCAGGGCGGCCTCCACCTCGTGGTGCTCCATCGTCAGACCCGAACGGATGTCGCCGGCCCCCGGGCGCACCCGCTCATTGCGGACCCCCGGCGGGGTCGCCCCCGTGGCGATGCCCACGTCGATGACCTCCAGCGTGACCCCCGCCGCACGGGCCAGCGTCGACCCGAGCCCTCGCCCGCTGGCCAGCAGCCCGGCCACCTGCCGGCTGATGGTCCAGGGCCACGGCGTCACCACGTCGGACTCGGCCACCCCGTGGTCGGCGACGAACACCGCGCACACCGCCGGGTCCACCGCAGGCAGTGGCTCGCGCCGGATGCCCGCCAGCCGGCAGAGCGTCTCCTCCAGCGCGCCGAGCGAGCCCGGAGGCTTCGCCAGCCGGTCGAAGCGATCCTGGCAGGCGGCTGCACAGCCCGGATCGGGTTCTCGGCGGGGGGGCGGGCACCAGCCGGCCTGGGGTGTGAACCCCTGGCGGGTGAGGCGCTCGAGGGTCCAGACGAGGTCGGGGCCGACGAACCCGAACGTGACACCCGCCGCAGCCGCGGCTCGCTCGTCGTCGACCGAGTCGCCGATGTACAACGCCCGCTCGGGAGCGACCCCGATCCGCTCCAGCGCCACCCGCACGGGCGCCGGGTCGGGCTTGTGCACCCCGAGCGGCGCGGTGGCCACCACCGTGTCGAACAGGTCCGCGATGCCCACCGAACGCAGATGGCCCCGCACCTGCTCAGCGTCCATCACCGCGGTGTTGGTGACGACGCCGAGCTGGACCGAGCCCTCGAGCGCTCGCAGCGCCTCGACCACACCGGGCCGCAACTGCGGGACGAGTTCGGACAGCGGGGTCGCCGGCGCCGCCGGCTCGACCAGCGTGCCACCTACGTCGAACAGCACCGCATCGAAGCACTCGGCGAGCGTCTCCACCCACCGACCGTCGCCTCCGACGCTCATGACCCGACCCACCACGGGACCTCCCATCCAGCGTTGACCAACACCACCACCGCCACCAGCGCGGCGGTCTCTCCGATCTGCTCGGCCGCACCGAGCACATCACCGTTCACCCCACCGAGACGGCGCTGACCCCACACGCGGGTGCCGAACGCCGCCAGCGCCGCGGCGGCGGACACCCCCAACCCTACCGGGCCGGCCAGGGTCACACTGGACACCACCGACCACAGCGCCGCGGCCACGAGGTCCGAGCTCCGGCGGGCTCGAAGCACGGCCGCCCCCAACCCTGCGTCGAGGGGCCGGGCACCCAGCGTCGCCCAGACCACCCCGGTGCGGGCAGAGCAGTGGGCCATCACCAGGGCCGCCGCGCCGGCGGCGGCCGGCAACCCGGCCAGCACGGCCCACTGGGCGAGCAACTGCAACACCACCGCCACCACCCCGTAGGTGCCGTGCCGCGGGTCGTCGAGCAGGACCCGGCGATGCTCGGCGTCACCACCGCCGACGAGGGCATCGCAACTGTCAGCCAGCCCGTCCAGGTGGAAGGCGCCGGTCATGAGCACCGTCGCCGTCAGCGCCGCCACCGCGGCCACCCATGGGCTGGTCAACGCCCCCGCCCCCAGCCAGAC
>NZ_DAIUCK010000081.1:0-15405 GCF_036846205.1 Rhabdothermincola sp.
GGTGGAGGAGGAGGGCCCGGTGCTGGTTGTCGGCGCCTGCACCATCACCGTTGCCGAGGCCATGTCCCCGCTGCAATCGAACTGCACGGGCCCCTGGGCTGTCCGTCCCGACGGGATCAGCACCCGGGCGCAGACTTCCCAGACGGCGGTGTTGGTGGTGGTGGTGGTGATCACCGCGTCAGCGGTGATGCCGAGGGCCACCGTGTTCACGGACGCCCCGGGCAGAAGGTTGTACTCGACAGACTCGAGAAGGTTGCCCAGTTGGTCATCGACGAGGTTGTGCAGCTCTGCGGTCATCGTCGAATCGTTGGTGAGCGTGTAGCAGTAGTAGACGGTCGTACCGGGCGCCACGGTGATGGTGCTCTCGGTCCCGCATACACCGGGGGTGGTGCCGACGGTCTTCGTCAGGGTGACGGTCAACGCGCTGGGGGCGCCGGCCGAGGCGGGGGTCGCGGCGGCGCCGAACAGCGCGGCGATGCAGGCCAACAGCGTGATTGCCTTCTTCATCTTGGGTCTCCTTGCTCCCTGCGGTTGAGACAGGCTAGGCGAGCCTGGGGGTCAGCCGGACGAGTACGGCTGAAGGGAGCCGGTCGTGCAGCGCGGAGACCGCTGTGCGCCCACCAGGCCCGTGCCAGCCGCCGAGCACCTCGCGCCAGCGGCCCGCGGGGAGCTCGACGGTGGCGTCGGGCGTCTCTCGGAACCCGGGGTGGAGAGGGGCGCGCTGCACCAGCACCACCAGCGCCCCCGCGCGTTCAAAGGCGAACAGGCTCGCTGCCCTCGAACCTGATACCGGTACCGGCGTGTAGCCCGCGTGCTCGTCGAACAGCTCAGGTCGAGCGCGCCGGAGCCGCAGGAGCCGGTTGATCACACCGATCTTCGTTAGACCGGGACCGTCGCCGACCCGGTCGCCCGCTTCGCCCCACCACAGGGCTGGAGCGCTCGAGGTCGCGTCGCGCAGCGCCCGTCGGCGCGCCTCGAAGTCGACCGGTCGGCGGTTGTCGGGGTCCACCAGTGAGTGGTTCCACAGCTCGTCGCCCTGGTAGAGATCGGGCACCCCGGGCATGGTGAGCAGGAGCGTGACCTGGGCCAGCCCGAGCGCCCGGGCGGCCGGGTCGAGACGGGCCACGAACGCCGCCAGCGAGGAGGTGAACGCCGGATCGCCGAGCGTGCCGTCGACGAACCGGCGTAGTGCGGTCTCGTATCCCTCGTCGGGGTCCGTCCAGGAAGTGTGCCGTTTGCGCTCTCGTGCGGCCTTCACCAGGTAGGTGGTCGCCCGTTCCCGATCAACAGGCCAGGCGGCTACCAGGGCCTGGTAGTAGAGGTACTCGATCGCCGGGTCGGGGAGGGTTCCGGTTCGATGCCGGCGGTTGTGCGCACACCAAGCCGTCACTACCTCGCGCCATCCCTGCACGTCGTGGGAGACCAGTGCCAGGCGCAACCTGGCGTCCGCGCTCCATTTGGTGTCGTGGGTCGAGATCGTCGACATGCTGAGCGGGTGCGTGGCCGCCGACCGCACCGCTTCGGCGTGGATGGCGCGGGCGTCGGTTCCGAACCGGGCGGGGTCGTTGCCCACCTCGTTCAGGGCCACGAGGGGCAACCAGCGGTAGAACGCCGTGTCCTCGATGGCCTTGGCGGCCAGTGGCGCGGTCAGTTGTGCGAAGCGCACCGCAGAAGCCGGCTGGTGGCGCGGCTGGTCGTAGCGCCGGTAGGCGCGGAGGGCCACGGCGTCCTCGATGACCCGATCGAGCGCCGCCGTGGAACTCAGCGCGGGTGGATCACCGGCCAGGGCGCGCGCCGCTCGTTCGGCTTCCGGACGCAGCGCCCCGGTGGCCAGCTCCCGCTTGGCTGCCGCCACGCAGTCCTCCCAGGTCCGCTCCCGCGGCTCGATGGCGCGGGCCAGCTCCGCCAACTCCGCCTCGGCCGCGGGCTCGACGAACAGCCTGGTGAGCCGTGACGTGGTGCCGTAACCGGTGGTGCCCGCCACCGGCCAGGCGGCTGGCAGCTGCTCGCCCGCCGACAGGATCTTCTCCACCACCACCCATCGATCACCCACCAGCTCTCGGAGCTGGTCGAGGTAGGCGCCCGGGTCGGCGATGCCGTCGACGTGATCGACCCGAACGCCCTGCACCGCCTGGCTGGCGAGCTCGTCGTGCATCCAGCCTGCCAGCAGTCGGTGCACGTCGACGAAGACGTGGGGCTGCTCGACGTGGATCGCGGCGAGGCTGTCGATGTCGGCGAAGCGCCGGTAGTTGAGCCGCCGCTCCCGTTCCCGCCACTCCACCAGTTCGTAGTGCTGGCTGTCTGCCAGCTCGAGCAGGAGAGCGGGGTGGCGGTTGGCGGTCTGCACTGCCTCGGCGATGCGCTCGGGGCAGTCACCCGGTACCAGGCCCACCAGTTCGAGCGACGAGTCGGCGACGGGCCAGGTGCGCTGCTCGTAGCGAAGCATGAACCGGGCCTCATCGGGGGGTGACCAGGCCATCAGCGCGCCCCGCTCGACGGCGTCGTGCCGTGGCATCCCCAGAAACGGCAGCACCACGCGCCCCCGGGCTCCGGGGGCATCCCAATCCACGTCGAAGTAGTTGGCGTACCGGCTGTGGATGCCGTCCTCGAGGAGGCTCCACCACCACCGGTTCCGGTGGGTGGCGATCGACATGTGGTTCGGGACCAGGTCGACGACCTGGCCCATCTCGTGGGCCAGCAGTGTCGCCCACAGCCGACGCAGCGCCGGCTCGCCGCCGAGCTCGGCTCGGACCCGGTGGTGGTCTACCACGTCGTAACCGTGAGGGCTTCCGAGCTCGGCTTCCGCGATCGGCGAGGTGTACAGATGGCTGACCCCGAGCTGGGCGAGGTAGGGAACGAGCGCCGCTGCGTCATCCAGGGTGAACGCCGGACCGAGCTGGACCCGGTAGGTGGCGACCGGAGCCCGCGGCACGCTCAGGCACCGTCGAGCCGGCGGAGCAGCACCACCGAACGGGCTCGCACAGGCAAGGATTCTCCTGCCTTGAGGGCTTCCCCGTCGGGGCGGGGGAAGGTGTGTTTGATGGCGTCCTCGAAGGTGTCGAGCACCTTGACCCAGTGCTCGCCGTAGCTCGGGTCGGGCAGGGTGAACTCGAGCGTGTCGTCGGAGGCGTTGAACAGCACGTAGAAGCTGTCGTCACGGACCGGCTCGCCCCTCGGGCTCCGGGCCGGGATGGCGTCCCCGTTGAGGAACACCGCCAAGGCCCTGGCGAAGCCGGCCGACCAGTCGGCCTCGGTCATCGCCGTGCCCTCCGGGGTGAACCAGCCGATGTCGTCGACGTCGTCGCCCTGGATCGCCCGGCCCTGGAAGAAGCGCGGCCGGCGGAAGACGGGGTGTTCTGACCGCAGCCGGATCAGGGCCCGGGTGAAGTGCAGGAACGCGTCGTCGGCGTGTTCCCAGTCGTACCAGGACAGATCGTTGTCCTGAGCATAGGCGTTGTTGTTGCCTTGCTGAGTCCGGCCGATCTCGTCACCGCCGAGCAGCATGGGCACACCCTGCGAGAGCATCAACGTGGCGAGCAGGTTGCGGCGCTGCCGGCGCCGGAGGGCGATCACCTCCGGGTCGTCGGTCGGGCCTTCGACCCCGCAGTTCCACGACCGGTTGTCGTTGGTGCCGTCGCGGTTGCCCTCGCCGTTCGCCTCGTTGTGCTTGTCGTTGTAGGAGACCAGGTCGGCCAGGGTGAAGCCATCGTGGCAGGTGACGAAGTTGATGCTCGCTGAGGGGGTGCGACCGTTGGACTCGTAGAGGTCACTCGAGCCGGTGAAGCGGTACGCGAACTCCGCCACGGTGTGGTCGACCCCTCGCCAGAAGTCTCGGACCTCGTCGCGGTAGCGCCCGTTCCACTCCGACCACAACGGAGGAAAGTTCCCCACCTGGTAGCCGCCTTCTCCCACGTCCCACGGCTCGGCGATGAGTTTCACCTGGCTGACGACCGGGTCCTGTTGGATCAGGTCGAAGAACGCCGACAGCTTGTCGACGTCGTGCAGCTCGCGCGCCAGGGTGGCGGCGAGGTCGAAGCGGAAGCCGTCGACGTGCATCTCGAGCACCCAGTAGCGGAGGCTGTCCATGATGAGCTGCAGCACGTGGGGGTGCCGCATGTTGAGGCTGTTCCCGGTGCCCGTGTAGTCGACGTAGCGGCGCCGGTCAGCGGGGTCGAGCCGGTAGTAGGCGGTGTTGTCCGCGCCTTTCAGCGACAGCATGGGCCCGAGGTGGTTCCCCTCGGCGGTGTGGTTGTAGACGACATCGAGGATCACCTCGATGCCCTCCGCGTGCAGGATCTTGACCATCTGCTTGAACTCCTGCACCTGGTGGCCGCGCTGGCCGTACACCGCGTACTCGTTGTGCGGAGCCAGGAACGCGATCGAGTTGTAACCCCAGTAGTTGCGCAGCCCGAGCTGCGCCAGTCGATGGTCGTGGACGAACTGGTGGACGGGCATCAGCTCGACCGCGGTGACACCGAGCTTCTTCAGGTGATCGATGACCGGTTGGCTGCACAGGCCGAGGTAGGTGCCCCGCAACTCCTCGCGGACCTTCGGGTGCCGCCACGTCAGGCCCTTGACGTGGGTCTCGTAGACCACCGTCTCGTGCCAGGGGGTGCGCGGATGGCGGTCGTCGCTCCAGTCGAAGTAGGGGCTGATCACCACCGACTTCGGCACGAACGGTGCGCTGTCGACGGGCGAGGGCTCGTTGGCGGCGGGGTCGCCGAGGAAGGGGAACACGGCCTCGGCCCACTCCACCCGGCCCTCGACCGCCTTGGCGTACGGGTCGATGAGCAGCTTGGCCGGGTTGGCCAGGAGGCCTTCCTCCGGCGCCCAGGGCCCGTGGACCCGGAACCCGTAGCGCTGTCCGGGTTGGATGCCGGGCAGGTAGCCGTGGTGGATGAACGCGGTGACCTCGGGCAGATCCAGGCGCTGTTCGTGGCCGTCGTCGTCGAACAGGCAGAGCTCGACCCGTTCCGCCACCTCGGAGAAGATCGAGAAGTTCGTCCCCGCACCGTCGAACGTGGCCCCCAGCGGGAAGGGCCCCCCAGGCCAGACCTCCACAGCGGCGGAGTGTAGGCGCGGCTGCTGACAACGAAGCCGTTCGACGATGGCGACGCTCCTCACCGTGCCGTGCTCATGGGAACGAGATCGCCGGCCGTGTCGAGCCCGACGGCTATAGTCGGTGGATGTCCCGCGAGCAGTTGGTGAGCGCCTACCTCAACGGGCGCATGAGTCGGCCATGTTCGTGCGAGGGTTGCTCAGCCTCGGGGTCAGTGCGTCGGCGGCGCTCGCCTACGCGGATGTGCTGAGAGGCCCCAACCCCCGGGCGATCGGTCTGGCGAGCGACTTCTACTCCACCACGACGGACATCTACCCCACCACGACCACCACGGCGACGACCACCACGACCACCGCGTCGACCACGACGACGACGGCCCCGACGACGACCACGACGACGGAGCCGACCACGACCACCACGTCGTCCACCACCACGACCACGACGGAGCCGACCACGACCACGAGCGTGGAGCCCACCACCACGAGCACCGGGGGCGGGTCCACGACCACGACCGCGGGATCGACGACGACGGCTCGAGACGACGTGGGGGCGAATGCCGCAGCGAGGAGTGCACGGGCGAATCCCCGCTACACCGGCTGATCTGGTGGGTCGCTCGCCGAGCGGTCCTCCCCCCGCGCGGTTCGACCAGGGGCGGGCAGGGAAGCGCCCACGGGCGGTGGTGGTCCACACCACGGACGGCACTTTCGCCGGGACCCTCGCCTGGTTCGCCTCACCTCACAGCGGCGTCAGCGCGCACTACGTCGTCGGGCTCGACGGCCGCATCGCTGAGGTGGTCGATGAAGCCGACACCGCGTACCACGCCGGGATGCGACCTGTCGCGACCGTGCCGGTGCTCGGTGAGGACCCCCCGAACCTCGTCACGATCGGCATCGAGTTCGCGGACGACGGGCGTCCACATGACGTGCTCCGGACGGACGCCCAGTACCGCGCCGGTGCGATGCTGCTCGCCGGCATCGCCGAGCGATGGTCGATCCCGCTCGACCGTGACCACGTCCTGCCTCACCACTGCATCAACCCGGCCAAGACCTGCCCGGGCAACCTGGACATCGACCGCCTGCTGGCCGAAGCGAAGGCCATGTCGGTGCCGCGGCGACGACCCAAGCTGGTGGTGCTGTTGCCGGCCCGCAACGCCCAGCACGATCTGCCGGCGTGGTTCCAGAGCGTGGAGCGGTTCGCGGACGCGGTGGTGGCCCTCGATGACGGCAGCACCGACCGCACCGGCGAGCTGCTGGCCGCGCACCCGCTGGTGCAGGTACTCCTCACGAACCCCCGGCGGGAGAGCTACGCAGGCTGGGACGACGGGGCGAACCGCAACCGCCTGCTGCGCGCCGCAGCCGATATCGATCCCGACTGGGTGCTCTCCCTCGACGCCGACGAACGCCTCAGCGCCGACGACGGTGAGGCGCTGCGGGCGTTTGTGGACACCGACGCCCTGCCCGGGCTCGCCTACGGCCTGCAGTGCTATCGGATGTGGGGCGAGTCGTGTGACCCGCGGTTCGGTTGGGTCTACCGCCTCTTCGCGTACGAGCCGGGCCAGCGCTTCCCGGACCAGCAGCTCCACTTCGACCCGGTGCCGGTGGGTCTGGGCCCCGAGCGCCATGTCCGCACGTCATTGCGCATCCAGCACTGGGGCTCGGGCGACGAGGCCCGGCGGGCGGCCCGGCTGGTCAAATACCGCGAGGCCGATCCCGAGGGACGCTTCCCGACGGGTCACGGCGGCCTCGACGACCCACCGGCTTCGTTGGCCGACTGGATCCCCCGACCACCGGACCTGCCGGTGCTGCTGGAGCGCCGGCCGATCTCGGGCCCGTGAGCGAGGAGACGCCATCCCCGGCCGGCGAGGCGCCGAGGCTCGTGGTGCTGTTGCCGGCCCGCAACGCCGAGCAGGACCTCCCGGGCTGGTTCGAGAGCGTGGAGCGGTTCGCGGACGGCGTGGTGGCCCTCGACGACGGCAGCACCGACCGCACCGGTGAGCTGCTGGCCGCGCACCCGCTGGTGCAGGTGCTGCTCACGAACCCCCGCCGGGAGAGCTATGAGGGCTGGGACGACCGGCAGAACCGCCAGCGGCTCCTCGACGCCGCGGGGAAGCTCGCACCGGAGTGGGTGCTCTTCCTGGACGCGGACGAGCGGATCCCACCCGACGACGCGGTTGCGCTGCGCACGTTCCTCGCCGGCGACGCGCTGGCCGGCCTGGCGTACGGGATGCGCTGCTACCGGATGATCGGCGACCTCGACCACTACGACCGCAACGACCTGTGGGTGTACCGGCTCTTCGCCCACGAGCCCGGTCTCGAGCTACCGCCGCAGCGCCTGCATCTGGTGCCGGTGCCCGTGTCGATCCCCCGGGCGTGCTGGGTGAAGACCACCATCCGCATCCAGCACCTCGGCGGGTTGACCGAGGCCTGCCGGGCGCGGCGCTACCGCAAGTACCAGGAAGCCGATCCCGATGCGCAGTTCCAGTCGAGCTACGAGCATCTCCTCGAGCCACCGGGCGAGGTGCGCGTGTTCGAGCCTCGCCCGCCGGGCCGACCGGTGCTCCTGGCCGCCCCGGACCCGGCGGTGGAGGCGGTCGTCGATCCCGGTGGGCCGGTGCTCAGCGCGATCGTCATCAGCAAAGACGACGAGGATCGCATCGAGCGATCGGTCCGTTCGGTCGTCGAGCAGGAGTGTCACGAGTCCTTCGAGGTGATCGTGGTGACCAGCGGCACCGATCGGACCGCGGCGATCGTGCGGGAGCGGTTCCCCGGTGTCCGGGTGGTGGAGTTGGACCACCCGGCCCTCCCCGGAGAGGCGCGCAACGCCGGCTTGCGCTTCGCTCGCGGCGAGTACGTCTCGTTCCCCGGGTCGCACGTCGAGCTGCCCCCCGGGAGTCTGGCGGCGCGGATCCGTGCGCACGACGAGGGTTGGGCGATGGTCACCGGTGCCACCTACAACGGCAACACCACCCCGGTCGGCTGGGCCGCGTACTTCCTGGACAACTCCACCGCGCTGCCCGCTCGACCGTCGGGGGAGCTGGGTGCACCTCCCGCCCACTGCTCCTACGAAGCCCGGGCGTTGTTCGCTGCCGGGGGTTTCCCGGAGGATGTGCGAGCTGGCGAGGACACCCGGGTCAACGAGGTGCTGTTCCGCTCGGGCTGGCGCGCCTTCCGCTCGCAGGAGGTCGCGATCATCCATCACAACCGGGCCCGCAGCATCGGGTACCTGGTCCGACATCACCTCGAGCGCGGCCGAGCCCAGGTGCAGTTCCTGCGAGCGATGGCGGCCTCGCCGGAGGCCGGCGAGGCTCGGGCCCGCGAGTTCCTCTGGGCCTACCCGACCCGACGGCTGGCTCAGATCGACCAGAACGTGCGGGAATGGGGCGGAGACCTCACCGCCTGGTATCGGCGGGTGCGTCCGCTGGTGCGCCTCGGGGTGCTCGCGGCCTGGGCCGGGGCGCACCTGGAGCTTCGGCGGCCGTCGATACGTGCCCGAGCTCCTGCGGAGGTCGCGCCGGCCGAGGAGGTTGCCGGCGGGCGCGGGAGCGCCTCGCCGATGCCGAGCCCGCTCATCCGGCCGCTCCGGGTGGTTCGAGACTGTCCGGCACCGCTGGTGGGGGCCCGCCTGGTGTTCGTCCACATCCCCAAGACCGCCGGCACCGCCCTGATGCGGGTCATCGAGCGCGAGTACGAGGGCGATCCGATCCTCACCCTCTACGGCGACACGGCGGCGCGCCTCGAGCTCCTGCGCTCGATGCCGCTCGAGCAGCGACACCGGCTCCGGGTCGTGGCCGGGCACGTGGGCTTCGGTGTCGGCCAGCTCCTACCCGGCAGGAACGGTTATGCCGTCCTGTTGCGTGACCCCGTCGACCGGATCGTGTCGCACTACTACTACACCCGCTCCCAGAGTCAGGACCCCGTGCACGATCGGGCCCTGGAGGGCGTCGAGTCGCTGGAGGACTACGTGTGCTCCTCGGCGTTCGCGCCCCTGGTCAACAACGGCCAGACCCGGCTGATCGGTGCCGTGTCGGCGGCGGCTGACAGGCCCGCGGATGCCGATGCGCTGGCTGCGGCCAGAGCGGTGCTGGACCGGTCCGATGTCGTGGTCGGGCTGCAGGAGCGCTTCGACGAGTCGCTCCTGTTGTTCATCGAGGCGTTCGGGTGGGGGCTGCCCGCCTACCGCCGAGTCAACGTCACCCCCCAGCGCCCCTCCGTGGCCGAGCTGCCCCCAGACACGGTCGAGCTGATCCGGGAGCGCAACCGCTTCGATGTGGAGCTCTACGAGCACGCCCGAGCCCGTTTCGAGCGAGACCTCGCGGCGCTGCCCGACCTCGGGGAGCGACTCGAGACCGTGCGGCTCGCCGGGCGTTACAGGGCCACGAGGCGGTAGCCGGCGGCGCGGGCACCGGCCACGATGGCCGGCAGCGCGGCGAGGGTAGCCGAGCGGTCCGGCCCTCCGTCGTGCAGCAGCACGATCGCGCCCGGGTGCAGTGCCGACAGCACCCTGTGGGCGATGGTGTCGGCGTCCCCGGCATCCCAGTCGCAGGGATCCACGCTCCACCCCACCGAGAGCAGCCCTCGGATCTCGAGCAGCTCCGAGATTCGGGGTGGCGGCACCTTGCGGTACGGCACCCGCACCAGCGAGACCGGCCGGCCGGTGATCCGCTCGATCCTGGTGGTGGCACGAACGCACTCGTCGACCATGTCCGTCTCACCGATGTGCTCGATCCTGGCGTGCGACCAGGAGTGGGAGCCGATGGTGTGGCCGTCGGCGGCGAGGGCGGCGACGGTGTCGGGGTGGGCGGCGGCCAGCTCGCCGACGACGAAGAAGCTCGCCGGGGCGTCGAGTCGCCGAAGTTCCTCCGCGAACGCGGCGGTGAGCGATCCGGGTCCGTCGTCGAAGGTGAGGGCGATCACCGGCTCGTCCTCGGTGAACCGGTCTCCGGGCAGGTCGGGCAACCGGCGGACGACCGTGGCCATGCGGGGGAGCGTAGGCCGCGGCACGGGACCGGTGGTTCAGGACGTCCGGTGCGCCGGCACGATCACCACGGGACAGGGCACCTCGTGAGGGAGCTTGGTGGCCACGCTTCCGAGGATGCGCTCCCGCCAACCGGTGTGTCCGTGGCTGCCTACCACGACCAGGTCCGCCCTCTCGCTTTCGACGGCGTGAGCGATTGCCGAGACGGCATCGTCTTCGATCAGCATCGAGCGGTGGGGGACGCCGGCATCGGCCAGGGGTCGGCACCAGTCGGCGGCCAGCGTACGGCGGGCCGCGTCCTCGAGGGCCGCGAAGTCGACGGGCGGCTCGGCTCGACCGAGCTCGTCGAGGGGGTCGTAGCCCCGGACCACCATCACCTCGGCTCCGAGCTGGCGCGCCAGCCCGGTAGCCCATTCGAGCGCGTCGCGCGCTCCCGGTGAGCCGTCGTGGCCCACGACGATCCGTTTGATGTTCATCGGTTCCTCACCCGTCGACGGCCTCATGAGTGGATCTCGCCGCGGCTCGCAGCGAGGCGATCACGGTCACCCCGAGTACCACGGCGATGAGGGCCAGCGAGATGGGGGGTGGCGATGTGCACCCCCCACCACGACAGCAGCATCTTCACGCCGACGTACGCCAGGATGACCCCGAGCCCCTTGTTCAGGTGAACGAGCTTGTCCTGGGCTCCGGCAAGCATGAAGTACAGCGAGCGCAGCCCGAGGATGGCGAACGCGTTCGAGCTGAACACGATGAACTGCGACCGGCTGATGGCCAGGATCGCCGGGATCGAGTCCACCGCGAACACGACGTCGGTCGCCTCGATCAACACCAGAACCACAAGCATCGGGGTGGCGTAGCGCTTGCCCGCCTGCACAACGGTGAAGCGCGTCCCGTGGAACTCGGCCGTGACGGGCATGACCCGGCGGACCAGCTTGAGCGCAGGGTTGCGCTCGGGATGGATCTCGGTCTCATCGTGGGTACCGACCCGCCAACCGGTGAACACCAGGAACGCGCCGAACACCAGGAGCAGGACCTCGAAGCGCTGGAGGAGCGCGACCCCCGTGAAGATGAAGATCGCCCGCAGGACGAGCGCACCGAAGATGCCCCAGAACAGCACCCGGTGCTGGTTGGCCCGTGGCACGGCGAAGTACCCGAGGATGACCGCCCAGACGAACACGTTGTCGACCGAGAGGCTCTTCTCGATCACGTAGCCGGTGAAGTACTGGGTGGCGGCGCTGCCACCCAGCCACCACCAGCAGAACAGCCCGAAGCCGAGCCCGATCACGACCCAGGCGGCGGTCGAGACCGCCGCTTCCTTCAGCGAGATCTCGTGGGCTTCCCGATGGAACAGGAACAGGTCGGCCAGGATCAGCAGGGCCACGAAGCCCACGAACAGCGCCCACTCCCACGGCGCGACGACGATGTCGGCGCCGGGCACGTTCGAGGCGGAGGCGAGGAGCACGGGTCGCTCCGGCTCAGGTCAGCGAACGGGCGAACCGTTCGGCCTCGCGGGCGCGGAGCGCGACGTTCACCTCCAGCCGTTCGAGGTGTTGCGCCAGGATCTTGTCGCCCTGCGGCACCTCGTGGGTCTCGAAGAACGCGAAGACCGATGAAGCCACCTCGGGCGTCGACAGCGTGCGGATGCCCTCCAGCATCCGCACGATGCTGTTGCTCGGGAACCGGTCGTTGATCGTCTGCCACTCGTCCTGGATGAAGAACCACGCCAGGCTGCCCTGGTTGCGGTTCGACAGGGCCCGCCGGAGCAGGTAGGGAGCGTTCTGGGTGCGGACCTGATCGGAGATGCTCATCGCCAGCACCCGTCGCATGAGCTCGGGATCGTCGAAGTCCGCGAGCGCCGAGAGGTAACGCAGCTCCTCCTGGGGCGTGGGGGCCGCCGCGAAGCGGGCGACGAAGTCCTCGAACTCGGCTGCGCCCCCGGTGGCCGCGATCACGTTGATGGAGGCGGCGACCAGGCTGGCATCGACATCGGCGCCGCGGTGCGCCTCGGTGAGCAGCGCCCGGGCCCGATCACCGACGTTGTGGTCGTTCCCGATGGTGCCGAGCGCTTCGAACAGCACGCCGCGAAGCTGTCGATCCCGGTCGCTCTCGTCCGCTGCCGGTGTCGGCCCGAGCCGATCGAGTGGGGGGTGCAGCAGCGCTCGGACCCGCTCGCGCAGGACTTCTCGGGGCTCGCCTTCGACCAGGCGATCGAGCGCGCCGAGCGCGCCGACGATCCGCTGCCACACCGACAGGTCGGTCTCCGCGGCGAACGAGCTCATGAGGTCGAGAAACTGGGATGCGGTCATCTGGTCGGCGAGCACCGCCGCCCAGGCATCATCCACCAGCCCGTAGCGCTCGATGGGTGACAGCGCGGTGGCGGCCCTGGCGGCCAGCGCGGCCAGCAGGTCGGGGGCGTAGCGGACCCGGTAGAAGCCGGTGCCCTCGGTGTTCACCAGGACGAAGTCGATCTCCTCGACCACGGGGACGTCGACGCTGTCTCCCTCCAGCAGGACCCGCTCCACGGTGAGCACCCCGTTGATCGAGATGGTGAGGATCACGGGGATGGCCCACCTGGTGCCCCGGAGGGCCTCCAGCTCCTCGTCACCGCCGAGATCACCGGCGTAGCCGAAGCGCTCCTGGGTGAGCCGGATCGTGCCGCCGTCGTCCACCAGGTCGACCTCCACGACCGGGAACCCGCCCTGGAAGATCCACGAGTCCATGATCCGCCGCACCGGTTCGCCGCTCGCCTCCTCGATGGCGTCCCACAGGTCGGTGGTCTCGGTGTTGGCGAACTGGTGGCGAGCGAGGTAGCGGCGGATCCCGTCCCGGAACACCTCGGCGCCGAGGTACTGCTCGAGCATCCGTACCACCGCCGCGCCCTTCTCGTAGGTGAGGACGTCGAACATCCCCTCGGCGTCCTCGGGTGAGACGACCGGGTACTCGACCGGTCGGGTGCTCTTCAGGGCGTCGACGTCGAGCGCAGCCGATCGCGCCAGCCCGAAGCTGGTCCACTGCTCCCACTCGGGGCGGAAGGCGTCGGTGGCGAGCATCTCCATGAAGGTGGCGAAGGCCTCGTTCAGCCAGATCCCGTTCCACCAGCGCATGGTGACCAGATCGCCGAACCACATGTGGGCCAGCTCGTGGGCGATCACCTCGGTCACCCGAGCCAGCTCCGGTTGGGTCACCCGCTCGGGGTCGACGAGGAGCAGCACCTCCCGGAAGGTGACGCAGCCGAGGTTCTCCATGGCTCCGAAGGCGAAGTCCGGGATCGCGACCAGATCGAGCTTGTCGCCCGGGTAGGCGATGCCGTAGTAGTCCGCGAAGTAGCGCAGGCAGAACGCGCCCACCTCGAGCGCGTAGCCGGTGAGGTGCCCCTTGCCCTTCGGATAGGCGACCCGCAGCGGCGTGCCGTCGACGTCCACCGGGGCGCTGACCTCGAGGGGGCCGACGATGAACGCGACCAGATAGGTCGACATCGTGATGGTGTCGGCGAACCGCACCGCCACCTTGCCGTCGTCGGTCTCGGTGCGCTCGATCTCCCCCGAGTTGGACAACGCGGTCAGGCCCGGATCGACGACGAGCGTGACCGCGAAGACGGCTTTCAGGTCCGGCTCGTCCCAGCAGGGGAACGCCCGGCGGGCGTCGGTGGCCTCGAACTGGGTGGTGGCGATGGTCTGCTCGTTGCCGTCGCTGTCGGTGAAGGTGCTGCGGTAGAAGCCTTTCAACTTGTCGTTGAGCACCCCGCGGAAGTGCAGCTCGAGGTGCCAGGTGCCGGGCTCGGCGATGGCATCGAGCTCGATGGTCAGCCGTTCGGTCTCGGTGTCGAGGGCGACCAGCTCGGGGTGCAGGCGAGTGCCGTCGAGCCCCTCCAGGTGGACCTCGTCGATCTCGAGGTCGACGGCGTTGAGCACGATGGTGTTCGTGGCCGTGAGCACTTCCACCGTCGTGGTGCAGGTGCCGGTGAACGTGGCCTCATCGAGATCCGGCCGCAGGGTGAGGTCGTAGCGGACGGGGATGACCGTGCGGGGGAGGCGATAGGGGTTCGCGGCTGTCTCGGTGGTCTCGTTCGGCACGACAGGCTCCGGTGGCTCGAGGAGGGCGGCTCGGTGGGACACGCGGCTCGGATCGGGCAGGCGGCCGCAGTTCGCCGCGAGCGTACCGGGTAGGGTCCGGGGCCATGACCCAGGAGCGCTTCGATGTCGTGGCCATCGGCAACGCCATCGTCGATGTCATCGCCCACGCCGACGACGGCTTCCTGGAGGCGCACGGGATGGTGAAGGGCTCGATGCGGCTCATCGACGACGCCACCGCGCAGCGCCTCTACGACGCCATGGGACCCGCGGTGGAGTCCTCCGGTGGCTCCGCCGCCAACACCGCGGCGGGCATCGCCTCGCTGGGAGGCACCGTCGCCTTCATCGGGCGGGTGGCCGACGACGTGCTCGGGCAGGTCTTCACCCACGACATCAGGGCCGCCGGGGTGTCCTTCGAGCCGCTCGCGCCCGACAGCGATGCCCGAGGCACTGCGCGCTGCCTGGTGCTCGTCACCCCGGACGCGCAGCGCACCCTGAACACCTATCTCGGCGTGTCCAGCGCGATCAGCCCTCGCGACGTGGACGAGACGCTGGTGGCCCGCGGCCGGGTCCTCTACTGCGAGGGCTATCTCTGGGACGAGCCAGATGCCAAAGACGCGCTCCTGAAGAGCATGGACGCCGCCCGAGCCGCGGGAGCGAAGGTGGCGTTCACGCTCTCGGACGCCTTCTGTGTCGACCGCCATCGGGCCGATTTCCTCCACCTGGCCGAGCACCGGGTCGACATCCTGTTCGCCAACGAGGCCGAGCTGCTCTCGCTGTACGAGGTCGGCCGTTGGGAGGAGGCGGCGGAACGCGTCGCCGGGCACTGCGAGCTCGCCTGCCTCACCCGGAGCGAGAAGGGGTCGGTGGTGATCACCGCGGCCGGCGAGCGGGTCCACGTGGACGCCTGGCCGGTGGAGGAGGTGATCGACACCACCGGGGCGGGCGACCTGTATGCCGCGGGCTTCCTCTACGGATACACGCATGGGCTCGATGTCGAGGAGTCCGCCCGGCTGGGGTCCCTCGCCGCCGGTGAGGTGATCAGCCATCTCGGGGCCCGCCCCGAACGATCGCTGGCCGCCCTGGCGGAGGACCTGCTCCGCACCTGACCCCACCGCGGTCGAGCCGGTCGGGTCCCGGGTAGGGAACCAGCCGTGCACGGCGAGCCTCTCCAGCGCGGCGACCGGCGGCAGCGAGACCGGGCCGGCTCGCGGCCGGCCAGTGGGTGGCGGGAGGTGGCACGACGGGTCCGGGTGGGGGTGCGCGAGGACGGCCTGACCATCATCTCGGCGGGAGTGGCGT